>JANXVP010000297.1 GCA_025351615.1 Ramlibacter sp.
CTTGCCGGGCCAGACCGCGTCCGCGCTGGTGCGGGCGGCCAGGCACAGGTGGGTCAGCGCCATGCCCGCCAGCGCGCGCCGGCCGGAGGACACCGGGTCGGGGCTGTAGCCGCCGGTGTCCTGGTGACTTTCATAAGCCCACTGCCAGTCGTCGTGCAGCGCCTGCGCGATCTGCTGGCGCATCGCTTCGCGCACCAGGTGGATGCGTTGCGGGTCCACCTCATCGAGCTGGTCCGCGAGATAGGTTTCGCCCGGCAGTGTCAGAACGAGTTCCTTGAATGCGGCGTCCAGCGTCGGATGCCGCAGGATGTTGCGCATGGCGTCGATGTACGTGGCGTCGAGCTCGATTTGCGCCGGCGTGGGGCCAGCTTGCTTGATGAAGCCTAGCGCGCGGTTCACCCCCAGGCGCTGGCCGGCTTCCCAGCGGTTGAACGGATCGCTGTCGTGCGCCAGCAGCGTCAGCAACTGTGCGTCGGTATAGCCGTAGTCCAGCACCACCGGCGCCGAGAAGCCGCGCAGGATGGACGGGACTGGGTCGCCCTGCAGTCCCTCGAAAGTCAGCGTTTCGCTGGCCTGGGTCAGCACATGCATGCGGCTGGTCAGTTCAGTTCCATCGGCTGCGAGCAGGCCCAGGGCAATCGGAATCACGAACGGTTCTTTTTGCGGCTGCCCCGGCGTGGCCGGGCAGCTTTGGGACAGGGTGAGGCTGTAGACCCCGGATGCCGCGTCGTACCGGGATTGCGCGTTGACGCGCGGCGTTCCGGCCTGGCTGTACCAGCGCTTGAACTGCGGCAGCAGCCGCTCGAGCTGCGAGCCCGGGTTGGCATCGGCGATCGCCTGCGCGAATTCGTCACAGGTGACGGCGTGGCCGTCATGGCGCTGGAAGTACAGCGCCATGCCGCGCGCAAAACCTTCGCGTCCGACCAGCGTCTGCATCATGCGCACCAGCTCCGCCCCCTTTTCGTACACCGTCACCGTGTAGAAGTTGTTGATCTCCAGGTACTGGTCGGGCCGCACCGGGTGTGCCATCGGGCCGGCGTCTTCGGGGAACTGCGCGGTGCGCAGCACGCGCACGTCCTCGATGCGCTTGACTGCGCGGGCCGATGCTTCTCCGGCCAGGTCCTGCGAGAACTCCTGGTCGCGGAACACCGTGAGGCCTTCCTTGAGCGAGAGCTGGAACCAGTCGCGGCAGGTGACGCGGTTGCCGGTCCAGTTGTGGAAGTACTCGTGGCCGACGACCGACTCGATGTTCGCATAGTCGATGTCGGTCGCGGTCGACTGGCTGGCGAGCACGTACTTGGTGTTGAAGATGTTCAGGCCCTTGTTTTCCATCGCGCCCATGTTGAAGTCGCTGGTGGCGACGATCATGAAGCGCTCCAGGTCCAGCGACAGGCCGAACCGGGCCTCGTCCCAGGTGACGGAATCCATCAGCGCATTCATCGCATGCTCGGTCTTGTCGAGATCGCCAGGCCGTACATAGACCTGCAGCAGGTGGTCGTTCCCGGCGCGCGAGGTGATGCGCTGCTCGCGGCAGACCAGGGTGCCGGCAACCAGCGCGAAAAGGTAGCTGGGCTTGCGGAACGGATCGACCCACCTGGCGAAGTGGCGGCCCGCGTTGTCGGGTCCGGCAAGGTCGCCATGCTCCACCAGGTTGCCGTTCGACAGCAGCACCGGGTAGCGGGCCTTGTCGGCGCGCAGCGTGACGGTGTAGCTCGCCATGACGTCGGGTCGGTCGAGAAAGTAGGTGATGCGGCGAAACCCTTCGGCTTCGCATTGGGTGAAGAACGAGTCGTTGCTGACGTACAGGCCCATCAGCTTGGTGTTCTTCGCGGGCGCGCAGGTGGTGAAGATCTCCAGCTCGAACGGCTCGTTGCCCTCGGGCAGATTTTCCAGCACCAGCTGGCTGCCGTCGATCCTGAACGAGGTGCCCTGGCCGTTGACCAGCACGCGGGACAGGTTCAGCTCCTCGCCATCCAGCCGCAGCGGCTGCGCCGGCACGTCGGGGTTGCGCCGCAGCTTCATCTTGTTCAGCACCCGGGTCTTGGCCGGGTCGAGGTCGAAGCAGAGCTCGACGCTGTCGATCCAGAACGGCGGCGCCTGGTAATCCGCGCGGTAAATCACGGTGCTTTGTCCTTCACGCATCTTTTGTCCTTAAACGCCTTGCTTGAGCGAGGCTTCGATGAAGGGATCGAGGTCGCCGTCCAGCACCTTCTGGGTGTTGGAAATTTCGACGCCGGTGCGCAGGTCCTTGATCCGGCTGTTGTCCAGCACGTAGCTGCGGATCTGGTGGCCCCAGCCGACATCGGTCTTGGTGTCCTCGAGCTTCTGCTGTTCTTCCATGCGCTTGCGCATCTCGTGGTCGTACAGGCGCGAGCGCAGCCGTTTCCAGGCGACGTCGCGGTTGCTGTGCTGGCTGCGGCCGTCCTGGCACTGGACCACGATGTTGGTCGGGATGTGGGTCAGGCGCATCGCCGAATCGGTCTTGTTGATGTGCTGGCCGCCGGCACCGCTGGCGCGGTAGGTGTCCACCCGCACGTCGGCCGGGTTGATGTCGATCTGGATCGTGTCGTCCACTTCCGGATAGACGAAGACACTGGCGAAGCTGGTGTGGCGCCCGCCCGACGAGTCGAACGGCGACTTGCGCACCAGGCGGTGGACACCGGTTTCGGTGCGCAGCAAGCCGAACGCGTATTCGCCCTCGATCTTGATCGTCGCGCCCTTGATCCCGGCCGTGTCGCCCGCGGTCTCATCCTCGATGGTGGTCTTGAAGCCCTTGCGCTCCGCGTACTTCAGGTACTGGCGCAGCAGCATGCTGGCCCAGTCGCAGGCCTCGGTTCCGCCGGCGCCGGCCTGGATGTCGAGGAAGGCGTTCAAGGGGTCGGCGGGATTGTTGAACATCCGCCGGAATTCCAGCGCCTCGACATTCCCGGCCAGCGTTGCCCCCTCGGCCTCGATGGTGGCGAGTCCCGTCTCGTCGCCTTCCTCCTTGCTCATTTCAAAGAGCTCGAGGTTGTCCGACAGCTCGCTAGTGAGCTTCTGCAGCATCCCGACGACGTCGTCGAGCTGCTTTTTTTCCTTGCCGAGTTCCTGGGCCTTCTTCGGTTCGTTCCAGACTTGCGGGTCTTCGAGCGACGCGATGACAGTCCTCAGGCGCTCCGATTTGGAATCGAAGTCAAAGATACCCCCGGAGAGCTTCGGTGCGTGCGGCCAGGTCGGCCAGTTGCGTGCCGATGAGATTGATGCGCTCTGCTTCCATTTGAAACTCCCTGGTAAACCGGGGATTTTCGCATGGCGCGGGACGCTAGCGGAATGCGCCCAGCCGGGCCTGGGCGCCGCTGTTGCCGGCGCTGGCGGCCAGTTGCAGCCAACGCACGGCCTGGACCGAGTCCTGCGGGGTGGTGGCGCCGATCTGGTAGGCCACGCCCAGGAAGTAGCTCATCTCGGTGCGGCCGGTGCGAATGCCATCATCAGTGGCCTTGCCCGAGCGCTTGACCACCACCGGGATGTCGCCCTGGCCACTGGCGTAGGCCTGCATCTGCTGCACCGTGGTGGAAAAGAAACGTGACCGTGCCTGTTCTGCGGCCGGCTTGTCGGTGCTGGTGGCAACCAGTTCATCGGCCAGCACCGGCAAAGCCTCGAATGGCGTCATGCCCCCGACCATCTTGCGGGAGTACCAGGCCCGCAGCATCACCCGGTCCAGCGGCAGCAAGCCGTCCACCCGCCAGGGAAAATAGCTCAGCACAGTCTTGCCGCCCGGATGGCCGCGCAGGCCCATCACATGCATGGCCTCGTGGAAAGCGCAGCGCCACGCGTCACGCCCGCGCATCTGGATGGTGGCCGACTCGATCCTGTTTTCGCTCTTGAAGTCCAGGTAGGTGGCGCAAGGCTGGTTGTCGTCGAGCTTGTTGTCCGGGATGATCTCGACATCGAGATTGGACAGCTCTTCAGCGTTCGGGGAATCGCTGACGTCGGTCAGTTTGACGCCTGCCTCGGCCGTCACAGCGCGCAGCGCCGCCAGCGTGTATTCGCGATGGGCCGAGACGTTGACGCCGAAGATGCGCACCCGGATGTCGTCTTCCCATCGGACGACGCGGGTCGGCGTGCCGCTCTGGTGCCACAGCACCTCCCACAAGGTGGAGAGCCCGCTCTCGACCTCGTCGGCGCGGACAGCGCCGGAAAAACACGTTCCCGCCAGGCACAAGAGCCCCCAGAAAAGCTTTCTCATGAGTCACCCCGTATACATCTGGTGACAGTGTGGGGTAGGACGGTTCCTACGGCAAGCGCTGTTACTTTTTAAAGCTCAGCGGTTCGTTGACCCAGGAATTTCTGGATGAGCTCGGCCAGTTTCTCCGGCTGGTCGTGGTGCAGCATGTGGCCGGCGTCCGCGACGTTCGCCTGCTCGACGGCGGGCACGGATTTGAGGCGCTCATGGAATTCGGCCAGCGTGTATTTTCCCTGCCGCCATTGGTTTAGGCTGTTGTCGCTTGCCTCAATGACGAGCGTCGGGGCGCTGATCGATTTGTAAAGCTCCAGGGTTTCGTCGACCCGGAACAGGCTGGCATTGGTGATCTTGTGGGCCGCGTCGCCCAGGATGCGCCATTGGCCATCGGGGTCCTGCCGGGCCCAGTGCCGCGCCAGCCAGTCGGCTTTGTCCTGGCCGAGGCGCTGGTTGGTTTTCATCAGGCGCCGCGCCACCCCGTCGGCGGAGTCGTAGCCCTTGAGCGCCATGTCGCCGCGATGCAATGCTTTCAGCTCATCCATCCATTTCGCATAGCGGGTCGGTGCCTGCGACGCGCGCGTCGCGGCCATTCCGAATCCTTCGAGATTCACCAGCCGATGGATACGCCCGGGCCGGCTGCCCGCATACAGCATCGCGATGTTGCCGCCCATGCTGTGACCGACCAGGTTCACCGGCGCCGACGGGCTGTAGTGATCGAGCAGGAAGTCGAGGTCCGCCAGGTAATCCGGAAACCAGTAGTTGTCGGTCGGGGGTGACTCCGTGAGGCCGTAGCCGCGCCAGTCCGGCGCAATGACGTAATGGTCGTCCGGCAGCGCGTCGACCACGAACTGCCAGGATGCGCCGACGTCCATCCAGCCATGCACCATGACCAGCGGCACCTTGC
>JANXVP010000025.1 GCA_025351615.1 Ramlibacter sp.
GTGGTTGTCCGCTTTGTGGAAGGCGGCATACACTTTCTTGGAATCGTGGCCACCACGGCGCAGGTCGAACACCTCTTCGTCGCTCATCTTGGCAACCATCTCCAGCGTGCGCGGGTCTTTGCCGAAGAAATGCTTGCGTACGTACGCGCCGTCGTTGGCCTTCATGGCCTGGTAGTCGCCGTCCAGCGTGTCCATCATGACTTTGCGCAACGCGCCTTCCTTGTCACGGGCCAAGAGCGGATCCCACCCCGAGCCCCAGATCAGCTTGATGACATTCCAGCCCGCGCCACGGAACTCGCCTTCGAGCTCCTGGATGATCTTGCCGTTGCCGCGCACCGGGCCGTCCAGGCGCTGCAGGTTGCAGTTGATGACGAAGATGAGATTGTCCAGGTTTTCGCGGGCCGCCAGGCCGATGGCGCCCAACGATTCGACCTCGTCCATTTCGCCGTCGCCGCAGAAGACCCAGACCTTGCGGTTCTCGGTATTGGCAATGCCGCGGGCATGCAAATACTTCAAAAAACGGGCCTGGTAGATGGCCATCAGCGGGCCAAGGCCCATGGACACAGTGGGGAACTGCCAGAACTCGGGCATCAGCTTGGGGTGCGGGTAGCTGGACAGGCCCTTGCCATCCACCTCCTGGCGAAAGTTGAGCAACTGTTCTTCGGTCAAGCGGCCTTCCATGAAGGCGCGGGCATAAACACCGGGCGACACGTGGCCCTGGATGTAGAGGCAATCACCGCCGTGGCCTTCGCTCTCGGCGTGCCAGAAATGGTTGAAGCCGGCACCAAACAGGCTGGCCAGTGACGCGAACGAACCAATGTGGCCGCCCAGGTCGCCGCCATCAACAGGGTGGTGACGGTTGGCCTTGACGACCATGGCCATGGCGTTCCAACGCATATAGGCGCGCAGGCGCTCTTCGATTTCCAGGTTGCCGGGGGAACGTTCTTCTTGATCGGGCTCTATGGTGTTGACATAGCCGGTGGTGGCCGAGAACGGCATATCGATACTCTTTTGGCGCGCATGCTCCAGCAGTTGCTCCAGTAAAAAGTGCGCCCGCTGCGGGCCTTCGGCCTCGATGACAGCGCTGAGCGCGTCCATCCATTCGCGGGTTTCCTGGCTGTCCAGGTCTGGATTGGCGGCGCTGGCTGCACCGGGGGGAACTGCTGACATGGATGTGTCTCCTCGTTGTTTTGAAGCAATTTAGTACGTTTTAGATCGTCTCACCTATTTTCACACAACTATTTAAATATTTCAAGCAGTGCATATTGATTTCATATTATGAATTACTAAAAATCATCGCGACAAGCACTCCCCTACACTAGCACCATGCCCCTGCCCAAGTTGATTTCCTTGCCAAAGCCATTGGCTTTCAATACGGTGGACCGCGCGCGCCGCTGGTGGCACAGGCTGGCACCGCACCGCCAGGACCGGCTGGCGGTGCTGGCACCGTTGCTGGCCGTTTTGTTGTTTTTTGCTGCCATCGTGTCCGCGCTGGGCTACCTGCGGCTGGAAGAAATCGACCGCGAGCAGCAAGCCGTCCAGCGTGATGTGGAATACACCCAGCAGCGCCTGCGACTGCGCCTGTTGGAACGCCAAGAACAGCTCATGCGGATTGCGCGCGAGATATCCAACCGCGAAATGGATGTAGACGAGTTCCGCAACCGCTCCCGCGCCCTGCTCAACCAGTACCTGGAGCTTCAGGGTCTGGCCTGGATCGATGAACGAAGGCGGGTCAAGTCCGCGTTGGGTACGGCGGTGTTGGTGAGCAATCAATTGAATGCCAGCAGCGATGGTGCGCAGCGCAACGAAACCGTCAGCGGTTTCCTGGCCGCGCGCGAACTTCAACAGCCAGTTTACGTTCAGCCTCTGGGCACCGCGCACGACACGCCTTTGCTGCAAATGCACCTGCCGCTGACCGATCGCACCCGGTTCGCCGGCGTGCTGCTGGCGGAATATTCGGTCGATGGCCTCTACCGCTACGGCGTGCCCAACGAGGTGACGTCGCGCTACGCTGTGTCACTGCAAGACGCCAAGGGGAACCTGCTGGCCGGTATCGCACTGCCCGCCACCAAGACGGTCAAAAACCTGTTGCCATGGACCGGTCCGACCAGCGAATACGCGATGCCGGTATCTCCCGTTGGCAGTGCCCTGGTGGTGCGTGGCCAAGCCTACCGGGCGTCACTGGGCGTTATCGGCAGCGGCTTGTTCTGGGTGGTTACCACCTTGAGTGTGATGACCGCCTGGATGCTGATCGCCAACTGGCGCCACACCCGCCGTCGTATGCAGGCACAGCAAGCGCTGATTTCAGAGACCACGTTTCGCCGTGCCATGGAGAACTCCATGCTGACCGGCATGCGGGCCATGGATTTGCAAGGTCGTATCACGTACGTCAACGCCGCGTTCTGTCAGATGACCGGATGGACCGAACCCGAATTGGTCGGCCGCACCGCCCCCTTCCCCTACTGGCCCGAGGACGACCGCGAACACTTGCACTCACTGCTGGGCGAAGAGCTGTCGGGCAAGAGCACGCCCGGTGGCATACAGGTACGGGTCAAACGCCGGGACAACACGCTTTTTGACGCCCGCCTGTATGTGTCTCCACTCATTGATGCGGTGGGCAAGCAGACCGGCTGGATGACCTCCATGACCGACATCACCGAGCCCAACCGCGTACGCGAGCAGTTGTCGGCCTCGCACGAGCGTTTCACCACCGTTCTGGAGGCGTTGGACGCCTCCATCTCGGTGGCACCGCTGGGCAGTGACGAACTGCTGTTTGCCAACAAACTGTACCGCCAGTGGTTTGGCTTGCAAGCCAACGGCCACTTGCAACTGGTCGCACAGGCTGGCGTGCCGCAGGCCCCGCCCAATGACGAGTCCACCGACAGCGTGGACTCCTTTGCGGGAATGCCTACCGGCGCCCTGCCCGACACTGAAACTGAGAGTGCGGAGATCTTCATCCCCGACCTGGAGCGGTGGCTGGAGGTGCGAACCCGCTACCTCAGCTGGGTCGACGGCCGCTTGGCGCAAATGGTCATTGCCACCGACATCACCTCTCGCCGCCTGACCGAAGAACAGGCCGCAAGCCAAACGGAACGCGCGCAGACCGCAAGCCGCCTGATCACCATGGGTGAAATGGCGTCCAGCGTAGCCCATGAACTGAACCAGCCGCTGACCGCCATCAACAACTACTGCAACGGCATGGTGTCACGCATCAAGGCACAGCAGATCACCGAAGAAGACCTGCTGGGCGCGTTGGAAAAAACAGCCAAACAGGCCCAGCGCGCCGGCCAGATCATCCACCGCATACGCTCGTTCGTGAAGCGCAGCGAACCCAATCGCACGCTCTCCGACGTGACCCTGATGGTGAACGAGGCGGTGGAGCTGGCAGACATCGAGCTGCGCCGCCGCAACGTGCGGCTGTCGCACTATGTCGCTGCGCGCCTGCCGACGCTGCTGGTGGATCCGATCCTGATCGAGCAGGTGCTGGTCAACCTGCTGAAGAACGCGGCCGAATCGATCGACAACGCGCAGCGGCCGACAGCCCGCCGCACCGTGGAGCTCATGGTGGTTCCCAAGCAGGTGCAGGGCCAGCCGGCGGTGGAGTTTTCCGTGCAGGACTCCGGTGCCGGTCTGGCCCCCGAGGTGATGGACCGGCTGTACGAGGCCTTCTTCTCGACCAAGGTGGAAGGCATGGGGATCGGCCTGAACCTGTGCCGGACCATCGTCGAATCGCACCAAGGCAGGATGCAGGCGGAGAACCTCTACAATGGTTTGGAAGTTTCCGGCTGCCGTTTTTCCTTCTGGATTCCGGTGTCCAGCGCGACAAATCCCAGACTCAACAACAACGCAGGAGTGACTGCATGAGCCGCACGGCCGTCCACGAATGAGCTTGATTCCCAAAAAAGGCACGGTCTATGTCGTCGACGACGACGAGGCGGTCCGCGATTCGCTCCAGTGGCTGCTGGAGGGCAAGGACTACCGGGTCCGCTGTTTCGACTCGGCGGAGTCTTTCCTGTCGCGCTACGATCCGCGTGAAGTTGCCTGCCTGATCGTCGACATCCGCATGGCCGGCATGACCGGGCTCGAGCTGCAGGACCGCCTGCTGGAACGCAAGTCGCCGCTGCCGATCGTTTTCATCACCGGCCACGGCGACGTCCCGATGGCCGTCAACACGATGAAGAAGGGCGCGATGGACTTCATCCAGAAGCCGTTCAAGGAAGACGAGCTGGTCAACCTGGTCGAGCGCATGCTCGACCACGCCAAGGGCGCTTTCGCCGAATACCAGAGTGCGGCCAGCCGCGATGCCCTGCTGTCGAAACTGACGTCCCGCGAGGCCCAGGTGCTGGAGCGCATCGTCGCCGGGCGGCTGAACAAGCAGATCGCGGACGACCTGGGCATCAGCATCAAGACGGTGGAGGCGCACCGCGCCAACATCATGGAGAAGCTCAATGCCAACACGGTGGCTGACCTGCTCAAGATCGCGCTCGGACAGAACGCGCAGAAGGCCTGATCCGGGCGCAGAGAAATCACCGCTTGTACTGAGCCCGCAAGGTCTGCTGCGCTCCCTGCGTTTTCGGGGCCGCCTCTGCGGTGAATGACTTCCTCCCCATGACAGCACAAATCATCGACGGCAACGCACTGGCGCGGCAGATTCGCGCCGACGTCGCGCACCGCACTGCGGCACTGAAAGCAGCCGGGATCGCGCCGAGCCTGGCGATCATCCTGGTCGGCGACGACCCGGCCAGCCAGGTTTACACCAGGCACAAGGTCAACGACAGCATCGAGACCGGCTTGCACGCGGCGCTGGAGCGCTACCCAGTCAATCTGCCCGAGGCCGACCTGCTGCGGCGGATCGATGTTCTGAACCAGGACCCGACCGTGCACGCAATCCTGGTACAGCTGCCTTTGCCCGGGCACATGGATTCCGGCAAGGTGATCCAGGCGATCGCGCCCGACAAGGACGTTGATGGATTCAACGTCGCCAGCGCCGGCGCCCTGATGGTCGGACGTCCGGGCTTCCGTCCTTGCACTCCCTACGGTTGCATGAAGATGCTGGAAGCCATCGGTTGCGAGCTCAAGGGCAAACATGCCGTGGTGATCGGCCGCAGCAATATCGTAGGCAAGCCGATGGCCCTGATGCTGCTGGCACAAAACGCCACGGTGACGATCTGCCACAGCGCGACCCGCGATCTGAAGGCGCTGACGCGGCAGGCCGACGTGGTGGTCGCCGCCGTCGGCAAGCGGAAGATGCTGAGCGCGGACATGGTGAAGCCCGGCGCTGTCGTGATCGACGTCGGCATGAACCGTACCGAGCAGGGCAAGCTCTGCGGCGACGTCGATTTCGACGGTGTCAAGGAAGTCGCCGGCTGGATCACGCCGGTTCCGGGTGGGGTCGGCCCCATGACGCGCGCCATGTTGCTGGTCAACACGCTGGAGGCTGCTGAGCGCTCAGCCAGCAATCGGGGCCATTGAGAGGATTGATGCGCGGGGCCGGTTGAATTGCGCCGCGCTGTCGCAAAATGCAGCGCATGAGCAATCCACTTCTCGACTTCGACAACCTTCCCCTGTTCGACCAGATTCAGCCGGCGCAGGTGGCACCCGCGCTGGACGTGCTGCTGGCGGCCGCCAACAAGGCCTTGGAGCGGGTCACGCAGCCGGACTTTCCCTCGCGCTGGGACGAGATCGCCAGGGTGCTGGACACATCCACCGAACGCCTGGGCCGCGCCTGGGGCGCCGTGAGTCATCTCAACAGCGTGGCCGACACCCCCGAATTGCGGGCAGCCTACAACGATGCGCTTCCCCGCGTCACCGAATTCTGGACGCGACTGGGGGCAGACGAGCGCCTGTACGCCAAGTACAAGGCGATCGACCCGGCCTCGCTGAACCCCGAACAGCGCCAGGCCCACAAAAACGCGATTCGCAATTTCGTCCTCTCGGGCGCCGAACTCACCGGGCAAGCCAAGGACCGGTTCTCGCGCATCCAGGAGCGACAGGCGGAATTGAGCCAGAAATTCAGCGAAAACTCGCTGGACGCCACCGATGCCTATGCGTACTACGCCCAGGATGGCGAACTCGGTGGCGTGCCCGCCGACGTGATGCATGCTGCGCGAGCCGCCGCCGAAGCTGAGGGCAAGAGCGGTTACAAGCTGACTCTGAAGATGCCCAGCTACCTGCCCGTCATGCAGTTCGCCCACAGCAGCAAGCTGCGCGAAACGCTGTACCGCGCCTACGTCACCCGGGCCAGCGACCAGGGCGACCTGAAGTTCGACAACAGCGCGCTGATCCGGGACATCCTGGCCCTGCGCCGCGAGGAAGCCCAGCTCCTGGGGTACCGCAACTTCGGCGAAGTTTCGGTGGTGGCGAAGATGGCCGAGTCGCCCAGCCAGGTGATCGGCTTCCTGCGCGACCTTGCCGCGAAGGCGAGGCCGTACGGCGAGAAAGACGTCGCCGACATGCGCGCCTTTGCCGCGCAGCACCTGAAAATGGATAGCCCGCAGGCCTGGGACTGGCCTTACATCGGCGAAAAGCTCAAGGAGGCGCGCTACTCGTTCAGCGAACAGGAGGTCAAGCAGTACTTCACCGCGCCCAAGGTGCTGGCCGGCCTGTTCAAGATCGTCGAGACGCTGTTCGAAGTGACGATCCGGCGGGACGTGGCGCCGGTGTGGAACGCTGGCGTGGAGTTTTACCGGATCGAGCGGACCGTTGCCGGCGCGGGCGACCTCGCTTTGCCGACGCAACTGGTCGGGCAGTTCTACCTCGATCCTTCCGCCCGTACCGGCAAGCGCGGCGGCGCGTGGATGGACGATGTGCGGGCGCGCTGGCTGCGACCCGACACCGGCCAGCTGCAGACACCCGTGGCCCACCTGGTCTGCAACTTCGCGGATGGTGTCGACGGCAAGCCGCCGCTGCTCACGCACGACGACGTGACCACGTTGTTCCACGAATTCGGCCACGGCTTGCACCATATGCTGACCCAGGTCAATGAGCACGACGTGTCCGGCATCAGCGGAGTCGAATGGGATGCCGTGGAGTTGCCCAGCCAGTTCATGGAGAATTTCGCCTGGGAGTGGGACGTGCTCAAGCACATGACGGCCCACGTCGACACCGGCGCCCCGCTGCCGCGCGAGCTGTTCGACAAGATGCTGGCCGCCCGCAACTTCCAGAGCGGTCTGCAAACGCTGCGGCAGATCGAGTTTTCGCTGTTCGACATGCTGTTGCATACCGACCACGATCCCCTGCAGGATTTCATGCCTCTCTTGTCCCAGGTGCGGCAGGAAATCGCCGTGTTGCAGCCGCCGGCTTTCAGCCGCACCGCCCATACCTTCAGCCACATCTTCGCGGGCGGGTACGCGGCCGGGTACTACAGCTACAAATGGGCTGAAGTGCTTTCCGCAGATGCCTATGCGGCCTTTGAGGAAACTGCGGGTAAAGACGGTGCGCCGAATGTCGAAACCGGGCGAAAATACCGCCAGGCCATTCTCGAAGCCGGCGGCAGCAGACCGGCGATGGAATCGTTCAAGGCTTTTCGGGGCCGCGAACCGTCGCTCGACGCCTTGCTTCGGCACCAGGGCATGGCCTGAAGTCTTCGTTTTCTGACCGATGGAGTTTTGCCCCATGCCTGTTGTCCGTCCCCAACTCGTCGCCGGCGTGATCGGCCTCGCCGCAGCAACCTTGTTCGTGCCGCAAGCAGGCGCGCAGCAGGTCTTCCGGATCGTCGGCCCGGACGGCCGGGTGACCTTCTCGGACCAGCTGCCGTCGCAAGCCAATGCCAAGCTGGCCCCGTCGATGCCTCTGGCGGGGGCCGCTGGTGGCAGCAGCAGCGCCGGCCTGCCCTTCGAATTGCGCCAGGTTGCCAGCAAGTATCCGGTCACGCTATACACCGCGGCCGGTTGCGGGCCTTGTGGCGCCGGGCGTGCTTACCTGAGCAGCCGCGGGATCCCGTTTGCCGAGCGGACCATCGGCAGTTCCGAAGACTCCGAAGCGCTGCAGCGACTGGCTGGCGACAGTTCGATTCCCCTGCTGACCGTCGGCGGCCAGCAGATCAAGGGCTATTCGGATTCAGAGTGGGGCCAGTTCCTGGACGCCGCGGGATACCCCGCCCGTTCCGTCCTGCCAGCCTCCTGGCGCAACCCCCAGCCCGCACCGCTGGTCGCCGTGCAACGCCCGGCGCCAGCAACCGTAGTGCCTGCCGGCGATGGGGCGGAGCCGCCTGTGACGCGGCGTTCTGCCAGCCCCCCTTCGGGCGACGCCGGCGACAATCCTGCCGGAATCAAGTTCTGAGACCAGGCGGCAACCAGGTCAGAACGTCATCGTCCTGACGCCCTGAGACGTGCCCAGCAGGCAAACTGCAGCCTTCTGGTGGGCAAAAACACCCACCGTCACCACACCCGGCCACTGGTTTACCTCGTTTTCGAACCGCAGCGGCTCGCTCAGCGTCAGCCCGGTGACGTCCAGGATCTGCAGGCCGTTGTCAGTCAGCAGTGGCTGTCCCTCCCTCATTCGCAGCTGCGCATTGCCCCCCATCGCCGCAAACTGGCGCATCAGGCGATGCGCAGCCATGGGAATCACCTCGACCGGCAGCGGGAACCGGCCCAGCACACCGACCAGTTTCGATTCGTCCGCGATACAGACAATGCGACGGGACTGCGCCGCGACAATCTTTTCACGCGTCAGGGCCGCGCCCCCGCCCTTGATCATGTAGCCCCGGTTGTCGATTTCGTCGGCCCCATCGATGTAGACCGCCAGCTCGTCGACGTCGTTGGCGTCGAAGACCGGGATCCCCAGCGCTTTCAGTCGTGCAGTGGAAGCGCTGGAGCTGGAGACGGCGCCCCGGATGGCGTCTTTCATGGAAGCCAGCGCGTCGATGAACTTGTCGACGGTGGATCCGGTCCCCACCCCGACGATCTCTCCTTGCGGAACGTATTTCAGGGCGGCCTGCCCGACCAGCGCTTTGAGTTCGTCCTGGGTCATTTGCGACAATCCTTGAGTTGCTTGTCTGAATTATCCATGTCGCTGCTTCCTTATTCGCTGGCCCGGCCCTTCCTGTTCGCGCTCGATCCCGAAACCGCCCACGAGCTCGCGATGCAATCGCTCGCGCGCCTGCAGGGCACGGCGCTGGAAGGAGTCTTCAGCACACCGGCGGTCGACGATCCGGTCGAGCTGGCGGGGCTTCGGTTTCCCAACCGGGTGGGCCTCGCGGCGGGGCTGGACAAGAACGCGCGTTGCATCGACGGCCTCGGCGCGATGGGTTTCGGCTTCATCGAGGTGGGCACCGTCACTCCCAAGGCACAGCCAGGCAATCCGAAACCGAGGATGTTCCGCCTGCCCGAGGCGAACGCGCTGATCAACCGACTCGGCTTCAACAACGACGGGCTCGACAAGTTCGTCGCCAATGTGCAGCGTGCTTCTTTCCGCAGGACGGGCCGCATCCTGGGCCTCAACATCGGCAAGAACGCGACCACCCCGATCGCGAACGCGACGGCCGACTACCTGATCGCCCTGGACGGCGTGTATCCGCATGCCGACTACGTCACCATCAACATCTCCAGTCCCAACACCAAAAACCTGCGGGAACTGCAGGCCGACGAAGCGCTGGACGGGCTGCTGCGCGCCCTCTCGGTGAGCCGCGACGACCTGGCCCGCCGCCACGGACGCCGGGTGCCGATGTTCGTGAAGATCGCGCCCGACCTCGACGCTTCGCAGGTCGAGTCGATCGCTGCGACGCTGCGGCGCCACCGGATGGACGGAGTGGTCGCCACCAACACCACGTTGAGCCGTGACGCGGTGCAGGGACAGCGTCACGCCGAAGAGGCGGGCGGCCTGAGCGGCGCGCCTTTGCTGCAGGCCAGCAACCGCGTGATCATGCAACTGCGTGCTTCGCTCGGCCCGTCCTTTCCGATCATCGGCGTCGGCGGCATCCTGAGCGCGCAAGACGCGGTTTCCAAAATCCGCGCCGGGGCCGACGTGGTGCAGATTTACACCGGGCTGATTTACCGAGGTCCGCAGCTGGTCACCGAAGCGGCTCGCGCTATCCAGCGCTTGCGCAGTCCAGGCAATTAGGCGGGAGGCGGCAGTTGCGCGACGAGTTGCGCCACGACTTCGGCAATCGCCAGCGCGCTGGTCAACCCTGGCGACTCGATCCCGAACAGATTGACCAGGCCAGGCACGCCATGCAAGGCCGGGCCGTCGATGCGGAAATCCGCCGCCGCCTCGCCTGGGCCGTGGATCTTGGGCCGCACACCGCTGTAACTGGGCGCCAGCGCGCCGTCAGGCAGCCCTGGCCAATACCTTTGCACCTCGGCATAGAAGCCATCGGCGCGCCGTGGATCGACCGTGTAGTCGATCTGCTCGGGAGAATCGACCCGCAGCCATTCCAGGTCCGGGCCGAATTTGGCCTGTCCGCCGAGGTCCAGCGTGAGGTGGACGCCCAGCCACGCGTCGGCCGGCGCGGGGTAAATGAGGTGTGAAAAAGGGGCCCGCGCGGCCAGGGAATAATAGTTGCCCTTGGCGAAAAATTCGCGGGGAACGAACCGGGGTTGCAGCCCTTCGAAGCGGCGCGCCAGGCTGCAGGCGTGTAGCGACGCCGAGTTGACGAGGACTCGGCATTGCAGTTCGCTGCCATCGGCGATGCGGACCACGTGCGGTCCAGTTTGTGTCACGCGTGCAGAATTTACAGCCGAGCCCAGCGCGACCATTCCGCCCGCCCGTTCCAGGTCGCCTTGCAGGGCCAGCATGAAGCCGTGGCTGTCGACAACGCCGGTGCTGGTGGAAAGCAGTGCCGCATCGCAGCGCAGCGCCGGCTCCAGGGCCTTCGCCTGCGCGGCGTCGAGCCAAAGAACCGGCACTCCATTGGCGGATGCGCGTTGCTGCAGCTCCCGCAACGCCACTTGCTCGGCGGCGCTGTTGGCAACCGTCAACTTGCCGCATTTGCGGTAATCGACACCGTGACTGGCGCACAGCGCATAGAGCAATTCGTTGCCGCGAACGCATAGCCGGGCCTTGAGCGACCCGGGGGGATAGTAGAGACCGGCGTGAATCACTTCGCTGTTGCGGGAACTCACGCCCTGCCCGATCGCGTTGCCGGATTCGGCAACGATGGTCTCGAAACCGGACCTGGCGAGAGCCCGCGCCACTGCCAGCCCTACCGCTCCAGCGCCGATCACCAGCGCATCGACGCTGTCCATCAGGACGGCCTGCGCGGATCGGTTTCGAGCAACATCGCCACCAGCGATCTCAGGTCGGCGCGCAACCGGTCGAAGCCTGCGGTCAGCTGCAGCGACTCTTCGTCCATGTAGAGGCGCCGGTTGACCTCGATCTGGATGCCATGCCGCTCGCCTGCCGGATCGCCGTAACGGCGCACCAGTTCCACTCCCTTGTAGGGATGGTTGTAGTCCACGCTATACCCCATCGAGCGCAGGAACTCGCACACCTTGCGCGACAGGCGCGGATCGGCCGTCGTTGCGTCGCGGTCCCCGACCACGAAGTCCGCATGCACAAGCCCCGGAAATGCGGTAGCGAAACGCGAGGCGACTGCCGGCATGGAGTGGCAATTGACGTGGATGCAGTACCCGTGCCGTGCATGCGCGGAATCGATCGCCGCTGCCACCGCATGGTGGTATGGCTTCCAGCAGGTCTGGATCCGCCTGCGAACTTCCGCGACCGTCAGTTTGCGGTCGTAAAGCGGTGCGCCATCGTCCGTACAGCGCCAGATCAAGCCCTTGCCCAGGCGCACCTTCGCCAGCGCCTCTGGATCTGTTTCAACCGCATCCGGCCAGGGCTCGTCGAAAAGCGTGGTG
>JANXVP010000317.1 GCA_025351615.1 Ramlibacter sp.
GAGGCCGGGCCTGAACAGGGCCGACCCGGTCCCGAATCCGCTGGCGCCGGCTGCCCGGTAAGCCGCCATGTTCTGCGGCGTGATGCCACCGACCGGCAGCAGCACCGTGTCCGCGGCAAGCACGGCGCGCAGGGCCTTCACAGCCGACGGCGGAATCATCTCCGCCGGAAACAGCTTCAGGCCGGCCGCGCCCGCTTGCAGCGCCGCGAAAGCCTCGGTCGCACTCAACACGCCAGGCAGGCAGACCAGGCCCAGGCGCACCGCCTCGCGCACCACCGATGCATTGAAATTGGGCGCGACCACGAGCTGGCCGCCGGCCGCTTTCACCTGACCCACCTGCTCGACCGTCAGCACCGTGCCGGCGCCGACCAGCGCCTGCGGAAACTGCGCGGCCAGCGTGGCGATGCTGTGCAATGGCTGCGGCGAATTGAGCGGCACCTCGATGATTCCAAAGCCGGCATCGACCAGGGAGCGGCCGATGTCCGCCGCTTCGTCTGGCTGCAAGCCGCGCAGGACGGCCACCAACGGCAGCGCGAGCAATGCCCGCGCCCATTTTTCTTGTCCGGTCATGCGAATTCCCCGAGTTGCCGCGCGATTGTCCACAGCCCACGCCACGTCGCTGCGGATCCGACGGCCTGCGACGTGAGGCCCTGCGACTGCAGCGCGAGCTGGTACCGCTCCGTGAGAGCGGGCGAGCCGATCACGAGGATCGGACCGCCTGCTTGCGTCAGACGCTGCGAGCGCAGTTCCTCGCCGATGACCAGCCCCGAAAGATAGCTGGGCATCGCCGCAGCCGGCAGGCGCCCGAACAGCGCGAGCGTGCGGACGCTGAATGCCGCATGCAACAGGCTTGCGCTTTCGCGGGCATGGGCGAGGCCCTGGCGAAACGCGTCGACATCGAGTTCGCCATCGTCCGCGGGCAGAGTGCGGGCGAGGATGGAGTGCTGGCGCAGCAGCGCGTAGAGCTCGCCGGTCATGTGGGTGCTGAACCGGTCGATCCGCCCCGCGCTAACCCGCACCCATTTGCTGTGGGTGCCTGGCAACACCAGCTGTGCGTCGGCCAATCCCAGCATGTCGAGCGCGCCGAACACCTGTGTCTCTTCTCCGCGCATCACGTCGGGGACGCCGCTCTGCTCGCGGCTGAGGCCCGGCACCAGCGCAATGCGGCCCGGTTCGATCCACAGCAGCCGCGACGCGATGTCGGAAAAGCCGGCCGGGCACGGGCAGTAGGGCGCTTCCTGCCAGCCCTGGCGGCTGCCCGCCATTCCGCTGATCAGGCACAGCGTGTCCCGCCCGTCGCGCCAGCGGGCGAAGTTGGCGGCGAAGACCGCCGGAAATCCGCCGGCAGGCACGCTCAGGATCCCGTCGGCTGACGCCATTTCATCGAGCACCCGGCCGTCGCCGCCCAGCAGCGCGCCGCGCAGCGACGACGTGCCCCAATCGACCGCGATCAGCGGCTTCACGGAAATGACCTCGCGCTAGTGGTTGTCGCGCGGCACGAAGGCGCCGCGTTTGCCGACCAAAAAGTCCAGGTCCACGCCCTCGTCGGCCTGCAGCACGTGGTCGACATACAGCTTCCAGTAGCCCGACGCCATCGGAGGCGCTGGCGGCTGCCACGAAGCCAGGCGCTGCGCCAGTTCCGCGTCGCTGATGTGCAGGTGCAGGCGCCGGTTCGGCACGTCGAGTTCGATCATGTCACCGTTGCGCACCACCGCCAGCGGGCCACCGGCCGCGGCTTCGGGTGCCGCGTGCAGCACCACCGTGCCATAGGCAGTGCCGCTCATGCGCGCGTCACTGATGCGGACCATGTCGGTGATGCCCTTGCGCAGCACCTTGGGCGGCAGCGGCATGTTCCCGACTTCCGCCATGCCGGGATAGCCCTTGGGACCGCAGTTTTTCAGCACCATCACGCAGGTCTCGTCGATGTCCAGGTTCTCGTCGTCGATTCGCGCATGAAAATCCTCGATGGTCTCGAACACTACCGCGCGTCCCTTGTGGACCATCAGTGCCGGCGTCGCGGCGCTCGGCTTGATCACGGCGCCCCGGGGCGCGAGGTTGCCGCGCAGCACGGCGATGCCGGCTTCTTCCTTGAACGGTCGCGCCAGCGGCTGGATCACCTCGGTGTTGTAGTTCTGCGCATCCGCGATGTTCTCGCCGATGGTCCGGCCGTTGGCCGTTACTGCATCCAGGTGCAGGTGTTTCGAGATTTCCTTCATCACCACCG
This sequence comes from Ramlibacter sp., assembly GCA_025351615.1. Lineage (GTDB taxonomy): Bacteria > Pseudomonadota > Gammaproteobacteria > Burkholderiales > Burkholderiaceae_C > Ramlibacter. The sequence continues at coordinate 2,225 of JANXVP010000317.1, forward strand.
GCAGGCCGCCGGCATAGCAGAAATCTTCCATCAGATGCTTGCCGGACGGCTGCAGGTTCACCAGGCAGGGCAGATGGCTGGCGAGCCGGTCGAAATCCTCGATGGTGAGTTCGACGCCGATCCGGCGGGCGATCGCGACCAGGTGAATCACCGCGTTGGTCGAGCCGCCGATCGCGGCCAGCGTCTTGATCGCGTTCTCGAACGCCTGCCTTGTCAGCACCGTCGACAGCACCTGGTCCTCGTGCACCATGTCGACGATCCGGCGGCCCGCCATCCGGGCCAGCACGTTGCGCCTGCCATCGACGGCCGGATACGCGGCATTTCCCGGCAGCCCGAGGCCGAGCGCCTCCACCATGCAGGCCATCGTCGAGGCCGTGCCCATCGTCATGCAGTGGCCGTGGCTGCGGTGCATGCAGCTTTCGGCTTCGAAGAAATCCTGCAGCTTGAGCGTGCCGGCGCGCACCTGTTCACTCATGCTCCACAAGCCCGTGCCCGAACCCAGTTCCTGGCCGCGCCACTTGCCGTTGAGCATCGGGCCGCCGGACACGCCGATGGTGGGCAGGTCGACGCTGGACGCGCCCATCACCAGCGACGGTGTGGTCTTGTCGCAGCCCATGAGCAGCACCACACCGTCGATCGGGTTGCCGCGGATGCTTTCCTCGACATCCATGCTCGCGAGGTTGCGGTACAGCATGGCGGTGGGCCGCAGCAGCGTCTCGCCCAGCGACATCACCGGGAATTCCAGCGGGAAGCCGCCGGCTTCATAGACCCCGATCTTCACCTGCTCGGCCAGCGTGCGGAAGTGGCTGTTGCAGGGCGTCAGCTCGCTGAAGGTGTTGCAGATGCCGATCACCGGGCGGCCGTCGAACTGGTCGTGCGGAACGCCCTTGCCCTTGACCCAGCTGCGGTAGGCGAAACCGTCGCGGTCCTGGCGCCCGAACCATTGCTGGCTGCGTAATTCCGAGGCTGGTTTTTTGCGCTTGGTGGAGGAGTCGGTCATACGGGGTGATCCTGGATTTTGCTGACATATTATGGTCGTAGCGATAGCCGCCGCAGGTGGCATGAAACAATCGGTCCACCAACCTGCTGCGACGCCGGAGCCCCTTTTGACTTCTTTCCCCAAGGTCATTCTCTTCACCGACACCGACGGCCGTGCGCGCTTCCGGCAAGAAGAGGTTCCGCTTGCGCAAGGCACCGAACAGGCCCGCCTGTCCGAGCTGTTCGCCAGCGGCGGCTACCAGCTGCGCCGCAGCCCGGTGGGCTTTCGCAGCCAGTTTCATTGCACCGGCAATCCGCAATGGGTTGTTATCGTCGCCGGCCAGATGGAGATCGGATTGCAGGACGGCAGCAGCCGCCTGTTTCGCGCCGGCCAGCATTTTTATTCCGTAGACGTGCTGCCCACTGGCGCTGCTTTCGACGCCCTCGTTCACGGACACTGGAGCCGGCAAGTCGGTGACGAACCCCTGGTGACCTTGTTCGTGCGCGATTGAGCTCCGCACGGCGCGTGGGACGACAACAGCCGTGTCCGCCACAGCCGTAAGATTGCGGCCACACGTCGAAACCAGAGCCAAAGCAGTTCCATTGCCAGACATTCCGCTACCGGCTGGATTCCGGATCTTCTCGTCCGAAGCGCCCGAGCATTTCCTGGGCTCCCATGGGCTGCTCGACCTGCAGGACAGCCGGTTGCGGCTGCGCGCCCGGGCGCTGACCCAGTTGTGCAAGACCGATCGCGACAAGGCCATGGCGATTCACAATTACGTGAAGAAGCTGCCGTTCGAAAAGCGCTTCAAGCTTCGGCTTCACACCGCCCGCCAGGTCCTCGATGCGGGAACCGGGGATGCTCCGGACAAGGCCGCGCTGCTGGTGGCGCTGCTACGGCTCGCACGCATCCCGGCGCGGCTGCGCTATGTGGAACTGAAGGGCGAAATCCTGCGCGGGCTGACCAAGGGCGTGGTGACCGCAGGTCGGCCCGTCGCCGAAATCTGGCTGCACGGCCGCTGGGTCCGGACCGACACCTACATCTTCGACGTGGCTTACATGGCGGCGGCGCGCCAGCGGCTGAAGGACCAGGATTGGGAATGGGGCTACGGCATCCATCGCAACGGCCAGTCGATCTGGAACGGCACGGACGATGCATTTCTGGGAGGCTATCCGACCGAGAGCGACCCGATGGTGGTCCGCGTGCTGGGCGTGTACCACGACCCGCGGGACTACGTGAATTCCAAGTTGTTCCGCAGCAAACACGCGCCGCTGGCGCGCGCGCTGCAATGGAGCATGTTGTCGCTCGGAATGCGCAAGGTCGTGCGCAAACTGCGGGAAGAAGGAAAGCCCGACGCCGGCGAGCAGGCTCGCCGGCCGTTGTAACCGGGCTTAGCTGCCAAACGTCCTGGTGGAACCCGGGCCGCGCGGGCCGAAGCCCCCGCCACCCGTGCGGTTCGACCGGCCACCGCCACCGCCACCACTGCGGCGGCCGCGGCCACCCATGCTGTCGAC
>JANXVP010000343.1 GCA_025351615.1 Ramlibacter sp.
CCGGAGATGACGTTCCACTTCGGCCAGCTGATCGCCCACATCTGCAAGACCCGAAACGTGCGCGCAGGCAGCATCGTCGGCTCCGGCACCGTGAGCAACAAGGGAGTGGTTGGCGCGAGCGGCAAGACCGAGTGGACCAAGGGGTATAGCTGCATTGCCGAAAAGCGGGCGATCGAAACCATCCAGGACGGCAAACCCTCGACCCCGTTCATGAAGTTCGGAGATACCATCCGCATCGAGATGAAGGGCAGGGACGGGCAGAGCCTGTTCGGGGCCATCGAGCAGAAGATCGTCGCCCCGGGCTGAGCGCGGTCAGCCCAACCAAGGAGAACAATCCCCATGCAACGCAGAAGCTTCCTGGCCGCGACCGGCTCGATCCTGGCCGTGTCCGGCGCCCGGGCCCAGACGTATCCCGACCAGGCCGTGCGGTGGATCGTTCCTTACCCGGCCGGTGGCGGCACCGACGTGCTGGCCCGCAGCGTGTCGGAAGCGATGCGGCCCGCGCTGGGGCAGCAGATCCTGGTCGACAACCGTCCAGGCGCGGCAACCAACATCGGCGGCGACCTGGTCGCCCATGCAAAACCGGATGGCTACACCGTCATGTCTGCCGACAACGCCATCCTGGCGTTCAACGAGCACCTGTTCACCAAACTGCCGTTCAACCCGGACAAAGACTTTACCTACATCGGCGCCATCGGCCGCTTTCCGCTGGCGCTGGTCGTGCACCCGGACTTCCCGGCCAGAAACGTCGGGGAGTTCGTCGCTTATGCGAAATCGAATCCCGGCAAGCTCAATTACGCGTCGCCGGGCAACGGCTCGCCGCACCACCTGGCGATGGAGCTGTTCAAGAACCGCACCGGGGCTTTCATCACCCATATTCCTTACCGGGGCGCGGCGCCGGCGATGCAGGACGTCATGGGGGGCCAGGTGCCCTGCATGTTCCTGGACCTGGCTGGCGGCCTGCCGGCGATGCAGTCCGGCAAAGTGCGCGCGCTCGCAATCGGCGCTTCGCAACGCGCGTCAACGTTGCCCGGTGTGCCCACGCTGGCCGAAGCTGGCGTACCGGACGTGGAGGTGTTCGCGTTTCAGGGGCTGCTGGGCCCGGCCGGGTTGCCCGATGCCGTCACGGCTCGGCTGAACAGCGAGTTGAACAAGGCGCTTGCCAGCGCCGCAGTTCAGAAGCGGGCCGCGGACTTTGGCATGGACGTGCTTCCCGGCACGCCGGCGGAGTTCCGCGCCATGGCCCGCGCCGAAGCGATGCGCTGGGGCCCGATCATCCGGGCCGCCGGCGTCAAGCTGGATTAGGGCCTGTTCACACGATTTCCGGGGGACGCCATGATTGCCAACACCGCAGCGACCGACCCTCCAGCCGACTTGCCGTTCCAGTTCCTGGAGGGCAGCGGCTGGCATGTGCTGGTCACTGGCGGCACCGGCTTCATCGGGCAGTCGCTGGTGCCGTTGCTGGCTGACCAGGGAGTGCGGGTCACGGTGTTGACGCGCCGCGACCGGTTGCCGCAGGCGCTGCGGCGCCAGAACGTGCAGGCCGTGAATTCGCTGTCTTCGATCCCGGCCAGCGAACGCGTCGATGCCGTGATCAATCTCGCGGGCGCACGGATTCTCGGCTTGCCATGGACCGCGGGGCGACGCGAGGAACTGATGCGCAGCCGCGTCGGCTTGACCCGGGACCTGGTCCAATGGATGGCGACTCGCGCGAGCATGCCGCGCTGCCTGCTGTCCGCGTCAGCGATCGGCTACTACGGTGTGCAGCCCCAGTCCGACGAAACTCCATTGACAGAAGAAGGCGCCCCGCAGGGAATGTTCATGTCCCGGCTCTGCCAGGCCTGGGAGCAGGCGGCCGGGGAAGCCGTGCTGTTGGGTGTGCGGGTGGCTTGCCTGCGTTTCGGGCTGGTGCTGGGACACGCGGGCGCGCTGCCGGCGCTGCTGCTGCCGGTCCGGCTTGGACTTGGCGGCCGGTTGGGGAGCGGCATGCAGTGGCTGTCGTGGGTGCACATCGACGACCTGCTGCGCGCGCTGGCCCATATCTGGCAAGCGCTGGAGCGAAGCCCTGGCACTGCGCCCAACTTCTACAACGTGACCGCGCCCGGCGCTGTGCGGCAGCGCGACTTCAGCCGCGTCGCCGCCGCTGTCTTGCGGCGTCCCAGCGTCGTGCCGACACCGGGGTGGCCGATGCGTTTGTTGCTGGGTGAACAGTCCGACTTGCTGCTGGAAGGCCAGCGGGTGGTTCCGGCGCGACTTGAGCGCGAAGGATTCGTCTTCCGCTACCCGCAGTTGCAGCCGGCGCTGCGACATCTCGCGGGCAGCGGCCGCTGAGGATCAACCCGGCAGCAGCACCTTGTTGACCACGTGGATGACGCCGTTCGACTGGTAGACGTCGGCGATCGTCACGGTTGCGGAACCGCCTTTGGCATCGGTGATCAGCACGTTGGAGCCGCTCAACGTGGCGACCAGAGTGCCGCCGTTCGCGGTCTTGAGCAGGGCGCGCCCGTTGCCGGCGCGGATCATTTGCGCCAGGGCGGCCGAGTCGACGCGGCCGGGGACCACGTGGTAGGTCAGGATGTTGCTCAGCATCGACTTGTTTTCCGGCTTCAGCAATGTGTCCACGGTGCCCGCGGGCAATGCGGCGAAAGAGGCGTTGGTCGGAGCGAAGACAGTGAACGGGCCCGCGCCCTTGAGCGTGTCGACCAGGCCTGCAGCCTTGACGGCGGCAACCAGTGTCGTGTGATCCTTCGAATTCACGGCGTTGTCGATGATGTCCTTGGTGGGGTACATCGCGGCGCCGCCGACCATCGGGGCCGACATCGATGAATTCATGGCCATGGGGCTGTCCATCGAAGTGGCGCAGGCGCCCAGGAAGGACGTGGAGACCAAGGCGGCAAGCAACAGTTTTTTCATGTGGGACGTTCCAGGTTGGGTGCAGGGGACCGCCCCCTGCTGTGACTGGATACGCGCACGGGTTGTGACCGGATTCAGCTTTTTTCAGCCTCGGCTGATGCCACGACCGCTACAGCCGCAGCCAGGACGTGCCGGTTTCGTCCGAACAGGCTTCGGCCAGGGTGTCGAGGAAGGTGTCGCACCACCAGTGCACGTCGTAACGCCGGATGGTCGTCATCAAGGCCTCGTAGCGCATGCGGCGCTCCTCCAGCGGCATCTGCAAGGCCAGGATTGCGGCTCTTGAGCATGACTTCGAAGATCTCGCGCGCCTGCGCCTTGCGGCCGATGCGGGCCAGCGCATCAATGCGCCAGAAAGTGCAGATGTTGAAGGCGGTTTCCGGCTTGCCGAAATCGTCCGGGGCTTCGTAGCGATGCATGTCGGGTCCCACGCAAAGCGCCTTCTCCAGTGCATCGACGGTGGCCACGAAACGCCCGTCATGGGGATCGATGAAGCCGCCTTCGGCCATCAGCAGCGCGCTGGCGTCAAGGTCGCGGCCGCCAAAGCTTTCGGCGAAGGCCTGGCGTTCCTCGCTCCAGGCTTCGAGCAGGATCCGCTCGCGAACGATGTCTGCGCGCTCGCGCCAGAAACGGATGCGCTCAGGCAGTCCGAGGGTCGCGGCCACCTTGGCGAGCCGGTCGCACGCGGCCCAGCTCATGACCGCGGAGGACGTATGCACCCTGGCGCGGGTGCGCAGCTCCCACATGCCGGCATCCGGCTGGTCATAGAGGCGAAAGGCCTGCTGGCCCACAGCTTCGAGATGCAGGAATTCTGCGCGGCCGGCGCGGCGGAACAGTCGGTGGTCGTGAAACGACTGTGCGGCGGCCAGGATGATATTGCCATAGACGTCGTGCTGAAAATGCTCCTGCGCCTGATTGCCGACGCGCACCGGTCCCATGCCGCGGTAGCCGGGCAGGTGGCCAAGGATCGCTTCGGGCAACTGTTCCTCCTGACCAATGCCGTACAGAGGCTGGATGTGGCCGCCGTGCGAGCGCACCACCACGTTGTTCAGCCAGCGCAGGTGTCCTCCATCGTGCCGACTTCCGACAGGCTGTTGAGCGCACGGACCACGAAGAAAGCATCGTGCAACCAGCAGAACCGGTAGTCTCAGTTGCGGCCGCTGTCAGGCGCCTCGGGAATGCTGGTGGTCATCGCTGCGACGATGGCGCCGGTGTCCTCGAACAGCGAGAGCTTGAGCGTGATCGCCGCGCGGATGACTGCCTCCTGCCACTCGAGCGGAATGGCGAGCCGCCGGCTCCAGGCAGTCCAGTACCGGGCGGTTTCCTGCTCGAAGTCGCGTGCGGTTTCCTCGACGCCGCCGGTTAGCGTCTCGTCCGGTCCGCCACGAACAACGTCCCGGCGAGTACATAGTGCAACGGCGAGTCGCTGGTCAGGCGCAGCGTCATGCTGGCACCAAGATAGCGCACGTGGTGGCTGCCCTGCGTGATCGATGGCCGTTGCCGGCCCCAGTC
>JANXVP010000351.1 GCA_025351615.1 Ramlibacter sp.
ACAAGGTCCAGCACACGGTGGACCGGATGACGCTGTTGCGGGTGGTCAACGGGTGAGCCGGGCCGGAAAGTCACGCAGCGACCCACGCAGGAAAGAAAAAGGGCCTACACCGTTGAAGCGATGCAGGCCCTCGAATTGAGAGAGAAAAGTTATTGGTGCGGCTGGCAGGAATTGAACCCACGACCCCTTGGTTCGTAGCCAAGTTCTCTATCCAACTGAGCTACAGCCGCGAAAGCGTGAAATTATAGCATCGCGGCGCCGATCGGCATCCCTGGCGCTCTCCCGATCGGTGCGATCCGCGGGTGGCTACAGCAAGGTGCCCCTTAGAAACAGGTAGGCAACGCTGAAATAAATCACCAGGCCCGTCACGTCCACAAGGGTTGCGACAAAGGGAGCGGAAGATGTCGCTGGATCGAAACCCAGGCGTCGGAGAAAGAAGGGCAGCATCGACCCGGCCAGCGTTCCCCACATGACAATCCCGACGAGAGAGACTCCAACCGTCAAGGCGACCAACAGCCAGTGCGGCCCATAGATTTTCGAAAAAATGGACCAGACGGCGATCCTGAAAAAGCCGATTGTTCCCAGAATCGAGCCCAGCGCGAGCCCCGACAAGATCTCACGCCGCATGACGCGCCACCAGTCGGCCAGCCTGACCTCGCCAATCGCCAGCGCGCGGATCACCAGCGTTGTTGCTTGCGAGCCGGAATTGCCGCCGCTCGAGATGATCAGGGGAACGAACAAGGCCAGCACCACGGCTTTTTCGATTTCACCTTCAAAGAATCCCATGGCTGTTGCCGTGAGCATTTCTCCGAGGAACAGGACGACCAGCCATCCTCCGCGCTTTCGGACCATGCGCCAGAAACCGATGGACATGTAGGGCTCGTCCAGCGCCTCGGAACCACCGACCTTTTGAATCTCCGCCGTCGCCCGGTTTTCGGCGATCTTCAATACGTCGTCGATGGTCACGATGCCGATCAGGACCCCGGACGTATCCGTGACTGGCAGGGCTTTGCGATCCTCGGACAGGAAGACGCTAACCGCGCTTTCGGCCGCGTCCGTGGCAGTGAGCTTGACGCACCGGCGGTCCATCATGTCTGAGACGAGCCGGTTATGGGGAGCCAGCAGAAATTCGCGCACGCGGATGTCATCGACGAGCACTCCGTTGTCGTCGACGACGTACAGAACGCTCAATGTTTCACTATTCGTTCCATGCGCGCGCACATAGTCCAGCACTTCCCGGACCGTCCACTCCTGCTTGACGGCCACATAGTGGGGCGTCATCAAGCGGCCGATGCTGCCTTTGGGGTAGCCAAGAAGCGATAACGCGACTTCCCGCTCCTGCGGAGATAAAACTTCCAGGAGCTTCTTGGTGACAGCCGCGGGCGATTCTTCGAGCAAGCCGGTCCGATCGTCGGGCGCCATGTGGTTGAGGATGTTTGCGACATCTTCCTGGCCCAGCGCTTTCAGCAACCGGGCCTGCAGCGCCCGATCCAGAAATTCGAAGACCAGCGCTGCCTCGTGACGCGGCAGAATCCGGAACATCACAGCCTGATCCTTCTGCGACAACTCCTTCATGCTGGCTGCGATGGCGGGCGGCGTCCAGTTTTTCATGAGGGTACGAATGGCGGTGATGTCTTGTGCCATCAGGGCTTGTGCCAGATCACTCATACGGTTCCTTCAAGAGTATGGACAGAAGCAGAACGACAATTCAAGGCCGGAGCAGCGGGTCCCTAGCTTCCTTTTGATTTTGCCACCACCTGGAGTCGCGCCCTCCCCTCTCGGGGCTGCACTGGATCAACAACAATCGTGACGTCATGTCCAAACTTCATGAGCATTTCAAGCAGCTTGGCCTGGCTGATGCCGGTATGGACCTGACCCCGCATGATTCTCGATACTTTGGATTGCTGGGTCCCCAGTATCAACGCGGCCCGGTCCTGCGACAGACAGCGTGCTTTGATGTCGTTGGCCAGGAGTGTCGCCAACGCCGTTTTGGTGGCTGGATTCTCAAATCTGGCGTCTTGAATCTGCCTGGGGATTTCCGGATGTCCGACAATTAACGACCGGGGCTTATCAGACTGGCGACTCATCATCGGCATTCAGGAATTTTTCGAGCAAAACGGGAAGCAGAAACAAGGTGAAGAAAGTGGCACTCACGACGCCGCCAACAATCACCAGCGCGAACGGTCGCTGCGTCTCGGAGCCTATCCCATGCGACAAGGCCGCGGGGAGCAGACCCAGGCCGGCCATGATGGCCGTCATGATGATGGGTCGCAAACGGTTGACCGCGCCATCTATCACCGCTTCGGCCATGCTCGTTCCGCGATGCGCCAGAGACATCACTTGCTCCACCATGATCACGCCGTTCTGGACGCAGATTCCAGCGACAGCAATGAAACCCACTGCAGCCGAGATGGACAGATGAAAGCCAGCCATTCCCAACGCAGCGAGCCCACCGACCAGAGTAAATGGGATCATGGATAGAACCAGAAGGGCGGGCTTGAGTCGCCGGAACATCCAGAACAGCAGCGCAAAGATCAAGCCAATCGCAATGGGGACAATGACTTTGAGCCGTTCCGTTGCGCGCTCCTGGTTTTCAAACTGCCCCCCCCACGAGACGGTGTAGCCAGGAGGCATCGGGACTTCCGCCGCGACACGTTTTTGGGCCTCTGCGACAAAGCTGCCCTGGTCCCGCCCGCGCAGATTGGTCTTGACGATGACATTGCGACCCCCGGCCTCGCGGGTGATGCGGGCCGCACCCTGGGAAACGTCGATACTGGCCAAATCGCCGAGGGGAACGGAACCTCCGCCCGGAATGGCGACAGCCAGCGTAAACAAATCATCCACGGCATCTCTGTAGGGCAGGTCGAACCGCAAAGTGACGTCGAAGCGCCGCTCGCCTTCAAAGTAGGTATTGACTGTCGTCCCCCCAAATGCGGTCTGCACCAGGGTGTTGACATCGTTCACGTTGATTCCGTAGCGTGCGATTTTGCGTCTGTCAATCCGGACATTGACGCCGCTCTGGCCGCCGACCCTCAATGCTTCGACGTCAGCGGCGCCGGGCACGGTATTGAGCACGCGGGCAATCGCATCACCTTTCGCCTCAAGAATCTGCAGATCGGGGCCGAACACCTTGACCGCAATATCTCCCTTCGCTCCACTCAGGGATTCCTGGACGTTGTCCTCGATCACCTGCGAAAAATTGGCGGGCAGGCCAGGAATGGTGCGCAGCTTTTCGCTCATTTGCTGAACCAGCTGGTCTTTGGTTGAAACCGTCCATTCATTCTTCGGCTTGAGGTCGATCAATATCTCCAGGTTGTAAGAGCCTTTCGGATCGGTTCCGTCATCGGGTCGGCCCACCTGCGTGATGATGGTCTTGACCTCGGGCAGGGTAGCCAGCAGTGCCCTGACCTTGCGCTCCGTCACCTTGGTGGCTTCGATCGCCGTCGGCCTAGGAAGGCTGATCGTCAACCAGATGTTGCCTTCGTCCAGTTTCGGCAGGAACTCTGTCCCCAAAAGCGGCGCGCACAAAAGCGCAATGGCCAGTACGCCGATCGAGACCCCGATCACGAGAGGCGTGCGGGCGATGCACGAGAGCAGGGTTCGGCGAAACCTGTTTTGCAGTTTGTGCATCCACTCCAGGTGATGTTCAGCCATGTCTCCTCTGACGCCATAGGACAGCAGGCCCGGCACCCACGTCAGCGTGAGCAGGAAGCCCCCAAGCAGAGCGAAGCTCAGGGTCAGAGCGACCGGTGCGAAGATCCGCCCTTCCACCCGCTGGAAGGTGAATATCGGCAGGAAAGCGATGATGATGATCGCCTTCGAGAAGATGATGGGTGGCGCCAGCTCCATGACCGTCCGCTTCAGGGCAAGAAGGCGGTTTCCGTATTGGGCGGCGAATGCGGGACTACCGGGAACAGCAGCATGAACTTCGTTCCCTGCGCTATCTCCTGCATTCAAATGTTTGGCGGGTAATGCGAGGCGGACCATCAACGCTTCGACGAGAACCACGGCACTGTCGATGATGACGCCGAAATCCACCGCGCCCAATGAAATCAGGTTGGCCGAAACGCCCATCATGTGCATCAGGATGAAGCCGAACAACAAGGATAGCGGGATGACGGTGGCGACGATCACCATGGCGCGCCAGTTGCGCAGGAACACGAACAGAATGGCGGTCACAAGGCAGGCGCCAACGATCAGGTTTTCAGCCACGGTGTTGACTGTGTGATTGATCAAGGTCGAACGCTGATAAATCGGCGCGATCCGGTAACCCCGCGGCAGTCTTGCGTTGATTTCCCCGACCTTGCGCTCGAGGTCCTCCACGACCAGCGACGCATTGCCGCCCTTGGTCATGAGCACGATGCCTTCGACAACGTCGTCACGCTGATTGATCCCTGCAATTCCAGAGCGGGGGCGCTGACCCAGGGCGACATCCCCGATATCGGAAACCAGGATGGATTTCCCGCCCTTTGCGGTAATCACCACGCTGCCCACATCCTGAGGCCGCTCGAATAGCCCGAGCGATCGGACCGTGAGGGCCTCGTCGCCCCGCTTCAGGATGCCGCCACCCGCGTTGGCGCTGTTGGCACCCAGGGCCTGGGTGACCTGGTCGAGCGTGATGCCATATTGACGCATCCGTTCGGGATTCACCTTGACCTGCAACTCGCGAATGGCGCCTCCGAAACTTGTGACATCGGCGATGCCGGGAACGAATCGCAAGCTGGGGCGTACCACCCAATCCTGAATGGCGCGGGTTTCGGTCAAGTCCGCGTCGGCGGGCGCGTCAAGGACGTAGCGATAAACTTCGCCAACTGCTGTTGCAAGCGGCGCGAGTGACGGCTGAACCCCCGTCGGCAGGCTCACGGTTTGCAATTTCTCGTTGATTTGCTGGCGCGCAAAGTAGTCGCTGGTGCCATCATTGAAGATCAGGGTCACGATCGACAGGCCCGCCATGGAGACGGAGCGCATCTGCGTCATGCGGGGTGTGCCGCTGATTTCCCGTTCGATCGGCAATGTGACAACTCGCTCGATCTCCTCGGCCGCAAGGCCCGGCATCTGCGTGATGACCTGAACCTGGACATCCTGGACATCCGGGAATGCTTCAATCGGGATTTGCCGGAACGACCAGATCCCCAGGCCTGCCAGCGCTAGCACGATCAGCATGACGAACATGCGCTGGCGCAGCACAAACGTGACGAAACTATCAACCATGGCGTGTCTTACTTTGTGGTGATAGCAAGTTCGGAATTGAGCAAAAGCGCGCCCTTGCTGACCACTGCTTCACCTTTTTGAAGGCCGCTTGCAACGTAAGCTGTTTCGCGTGTCTGCAACTTCAGAACGACGTCGCGCTTGTCGAACACACCTGGTGCAGTGCGGACAAAGACGAAGGACTTGACGCCCTCACTGACGAGCGCGGAGATGGGCACGTTTGAAATTGGGTTTGTGTCGGGTGCGAGCACGTCGACGCGTGCATACATGTCTGGGCGCAACAAGCCGCCAACGTTGTCGACTTCGGCGCGCGCTTGCACGCGCCTGCTGCCGGGATCGACCATGGCAGAGATGTTTGTGATTTTTCCCCGAAACACCTTCCCTGGGAGCGCCACCGGCTCTACCGTCACTGACAGGCCTGAGGTGAGGTGAGGCAAAAACGATTCGGGCGTGTCGATGATGATCCACAGGCGACGCAGATCGCTTACGACAAAGGAGGGATTGGGTTGGTCGGGTCGCACCTCCATGCCCACGTTTGTCTGACGGTCAACGACCGTGCCGGCAATCGCGCTGGTCAGGGCGTACCGCTCTCCTGAAGCCTTGCCACCGTCCAATCTCAGATTTTGCAGGCGCAAGCGCGACCGGTTCACTTCTGCGGATGCCTGCTCCCAGTCCGCCTTGGCAGATTCAAAGTCGCGTTTGGCGATCACCTCGCCGTCAAACAGGGTTTTCGCGCGCGTGTAAGCCAGCTCCTTGCGGCCAAGTTCCGAGCGGGCCTTGGCGGCGTCGGCCAGCGCAGCGCCCACTTCAGGCGCATCGACGATGGCAAGCGCTTGACCAGCCCGAACCGGGTCGCCCGGCTTCGCCAAGACCTGGACCAGTCGCCCCGCGACCGGCGGCATCACGCGCGATGTATGGTCTTCATCGAGTGCGATGCGCGCCGGAAGGGAGTCGGCGAGCGGCAAGGGACTGAGCATCACTTCGCTCACGTCCAGTTCGGCCAGTTGAGGGGAGCCGACGGGAAACACGACGCGTGACGCGGATTTTGGCGTTAGCGCTGGCGCGACCCCTGATGTCGCGTCCTTGTGATTTCCAGACTGGAAATATTGCAAGCCGGCGAAGGTGAACGCGCCGACCGCAATGCCGCCGGCGATCATGGCTGCGAGGGCCTTGACGTTTTTGCTCATTGGGAGCTTTGCCTCATGATTTGCAGGTTGAGTTGGCTTTTGGCAAGATCGGCATGCGCCTGAACCGCCTCGGCTTGCAGGGCACGGGCGGTGCGCTGTGCATCGAGCAGGTCTGCAATGCTGATGGCGCCATTGCGGAATGCCAGCTCCGCGGACTGTGTGCTGCGAGCGATGTTGGGCAGGATGTCGTCCCGGTAACGCAGCCACCGGCCCTCAAGTGAACGCGTCTCTGCCTGCATGCGACGCCAGTCTGCGCGGGAAACTGCAAGAACTTTTTCAAGCTGGCTTTCAGCGGACACCAGATCTGCCCGCGCTTTTTCGATGTCTCCCGAATAGTCATTGCCGAAAAAGAGCGGGACGGAAAGGAACAGCCCGAACGTCACTCCACTGGTTTGCGCGGGATTTCTGTCCACTTGCGCACCCAGGGAAACATCCCGGGTGCGTTGCGACTCTGCGAGAGATAAATTCAGCCGGGCCTGATCGACACGGTGCTGTGCCGCCTGGACGTCCGGGCGCTTGCCCAGCAACTCTTCGATGTCCTCGTCGGGTGCTGAAGCCGTCTCGGGCCAAACTTCCGACGCCTGAAACTCAAGCGCCGACCGATCGTTGACCAGGACGGCCAACACCTGGTGCGCACGAAGCACGTCGAGGCGCGCGCTCTCCGCATCGTTGGTTGCGCGTAACAGGTCGATATTGATCCGGTTGACGTCCGACGCGGACAGGTCGCCTGCCTTCTGCCGTGTCTCGGCAAGCTTCATCAGCAACGCAGACGATTGCCTGGCTTGCGCTGCGGCAGCTGCGCGCTCCTGGGCGGAAAGCAGATCGTAGTAAGCGGAGACCAGTTGCATCCGGACGGTGCGGACGACGTCGGAATAGTCCAGCCTGCCGGCTCGTGCGCCTTCCCTTGCCGCGTTGGTACGAAGCGCACGCTTGTTGCCGCGTTCGAACGTGCGGTCAATGCGCACTGACTGGTCGATCCGCTTGTCCTTCAGCGGACCGGGACCGATACCCTCCACGTTACTGATCGAGGACGCACCGATCCCCAGTGTTGGATTCGGCGAGGTGTTCGCGGACTGCACCAGCGCATCGCTTCCGCGTGCGGCCGCAGCAGCCACGTTAATGTCCGGGTTGTTGACCATCGCTAGGGCGTTAAGCTCATCGAGACTGACCGCGCGATGCAGCGGCACCTGGATCTGGCCAATGCCCGGGGCCGAAAGGCCGCCGATGAGCAGCGCTGTGACGAATGACTTCAAATGCATGTCGGTGTGCACGCTGTCGTGCGGTGCCTGGCACCGGGGAGTGTGAAAAAAAAGATGGGCGAACGCGGCGGCGCCATCAGGGGCGAGCGAAAGCCATGATATCGATATGCGTGTTTGTACACCCGACCATCTGAGGCGCAACTGACCCAAAGGTGCGTATTTACGCGTAGCCCGGCCTCTGGTCAGGCAGAGCTCAAGTTTCGACGCTCGCTAATCGCGCATCAGGCAACAGCGGCGCGCAACCGTCAGGATCAAAACAGACCCGAGGCGATGTTGATCGTGAGCGCGATCAGTGTGGTGTTGAAAAAAAAGGCCAGCACACAATGCACCAGGCCGGTCCGGCGCATCTGGCGACTGGTGAAACTCACGTCCGCCGTTTGGCCGGATGTGCCGATGACGCTGGAAAAATACAGGAAATCGCCGTAGTCAGGAGCATGGCCGCCCGGGAAATCCAGGCCGCCGTGCCTGCCATTGACTTCCGCCGCGTAGTAATCATGGGCGTAGTGCAGAGCGAACATCAGCTGGGTGAACGCCCAGGATGAAACGATCGTGAGGACGGCTAGCGCGATATGGCCGTAGCGCAACACACCCTGCAAGTTCTTGACGACCCCCAATTCCGCGACGATCGCGCCGACGCATATCACGGCCGCAAGGACGACGAGAGCGAGGACCACGACGCGGCCTTCATCATGCCGCAGTGCGCGGACCTTCATGCGTTCATGGGTGGACCAGAACATCATCGGCTGGAACGTGGGCGCCTGGCTCTATCTCATCCTGGCGGCACGGATGATGTTTTGGTCCACCCATGAACGCATGAAGGTCCGCGCACTGCAGCATGATGAAGGCCGCGTCGTGGTCCTCGCTCTCGTCGTTCTTGCGGCCGTGATGTGCGTCGGCGCGATCGTCGCGGAATTGGGGGTCGTCAAGAACTTGCAGGGTGTGTTGCGCTACGGCCATATCGCGCTAG
>JANXVP010000426.1 GCA_025351615.1 Ramlibacter sp.
GGACACCGTGATGATCAACAGCGAGAAGAACAGGGCCGGGCCCACTTCCTGGCACGCCGCGAGCATGGCGTCAGCCCGCTCGCGCACGGTGTGGTCCGGCTTCAGCCGCTCGATGTGCTTGTGTGCGTTCTCGATCATCACGATGGCTGCGTCCACCATGGCACCGATGGCAATGGCGATGCCGCCGAGGCTCATCAGATTGGAGTTCATGCCCAGCAGCCGCATGGCGATGAATGCGATCAGCACCCCGACCGGCAGCATCAGGATGGCCACCAGCGCCGACCGGACGTGCATCAGGAAGATCACGCAGACCGCGGCGACGATGATGCTCTCCTCGATCAATGTGCGCTTGAGGGTTTCAATGGCACGGTGGATCAGGTCCGAGCGGTCATAGACCGCCTGGATCGTCACGCCTTCAGGCAGTCCGGCCGAGATCTCCGTGACCTTCGCTTTGAGGTTGTGAATGACTTCCAGCGCGTTTTGCCCGAACCGGGACATGGCGATGCCGGACACCACCTCGCCCTCGCCGTTCAGTTCCGACAGGCCGCGCCGTTCGTCCGGTGCCATTTCGACACGGGCAATGTCGCGGATCAGGACCGGCGTACCGCCGTCGCTCTTGACCACCAGCGCCTCGATGTCGCTCCTTCCGCGCAGGTAGCCCTTGCCGCGCACCATGAACTCGGTCTCGGCCATCTCCACCACCCGGCCGCCGACATCGCGGTTGGAGTCGCGGATCACCTGCGAAACCTTGGAGAGCGGGATGCCGAACGTGCGCAGCTTGAGTGGATCGACGGTGACCTGGTAGGTCTGCACGAAGCCGCCGAGCGACGCGACTTCGGCGACACCGGGCGCCTTGGTCAACTGATAGCGCACGTACCAGTCCTGGATGGTGCGCAATTCGGCCAGCGTCCTGTTCTTCCCAAGCAGCACGTATTGGTAAACCCAGCCGACACCGGTGGCATCCGGTCCGAGCGATGGAGACACGCCCTTGGGCAAGCGGCTGGAGGCGAAGTTCAAGTACTCCAGCACCCGGCTGCGGGCCCAGTAGATGTCGGTGCCGTCTTCGAAGATCACGTAGACGAAAGAGGCCCCGAAAAACGAAAAGCCGCGCACCACTTTGGATTTCGGAACGGCGAGCATCGCGGTGGTCAAGGGGTAGGTCACCTGGTCCTCGACCACCTGCGGCGCCTGCCCGGGGTATTCGGTGTAGACAATGACCTGGACATCCGACAGGTCGGGCAAGGCGTCGAGCGGCGTCTTCAAGACAGCGACCACGCCACCGACAACGACGAACAGCGTTGCGAGCAGGATCAGGAACGGGTTCCTGCCTGACCATTGGATGATCCTGGCCAGCATCGTGAGTCGACTCCTCAGTGGCCTGTGTGGGAACCAGTCCCGGCAGCCGGGGGCGCTGGCTTTTCTGCCCCTGTCCCGGCGACGCTGCCGTCCGGCGACCGACCGATGGAGGTGACCACGAACTCTCCGGGCTGCCGCTCGACAAACTCGAAGGAAACCTGCTGGCCAGTTTTCAGGCCGTCCAGCAACCCGGAATTGGCCGCCTTGAACTCCATGGTCATCGCAGGCCACTTCAGCGTCGCCACCGGCCCGTGGTTGAGGGTCACTGTGACTGCCTTCCGATCGATGCCTTCCACGATGCCTTGCGCGCTGTGGCCGGCTGCGACCGGGGGCACTGGCGGCGCACTTGGCGCTGCCGCGGCGCCCGCCTCTTTTTTGACCGCGCTGCCGTGGCCTGCATGCGCTCCGAAACCGCCGACCACCGCCTTGAGGTTGCTCTCCGCGTCGATCAGGAAGTTGGCGGCGACAACCACCTGTTCGCCCTCGCGCACACCTTTGGTCACCTCGAAAAAATTGAGGCCGCGTCCGCCCACTTCCACTTCGCGCGGTTCGAACCGTCCTTCTGCCAGCTGGACCAGGACAATGCGCCGGGTCCCGCTGTCGATGACAGCAGTATCGGGAACTGTGAGGACCGGCATCTTTGCATCCATAGAGAATTCCACCTGCGCGAACATGGCCGGTTTCAGCAGCAAGCCCGGATTGGCCAATTCCACGCGGACCGCGGCGGTGCGCGTTTCCGTCTTCAAGGTCGGGTAGATATAGGTGACGCGCCCCTCAAACACCTTGTTCGGATACGCCGTGGTGGTCACAGCCGCCTTGGCACCGAGCTTGATCGAGCCAATGTCCTGCTCGAACACGTCTGCGATCACCCAGATTGACGACAGGTCGGTCACTTGGTAGAGCATGTCGCCCGGCATGAAGCGCATTCCCTGCAGCGCCTTCTTTTCCGTCACGACGCCGGACACCGGCGACGGATAACTGATGGTGCGCTGGCTTTGGCCCGTTCGCATCAGCGCCGTCACCTGATCAGGCGAAAGCCCCCAGTTGCGCAGGCGTGCCAGACTGGATTCCGCGAGCTGCTTCATCCCGGCCTGCGCGTCGGGGCCAGCGTCCTTCATCGCCTGCATGCCCTGCACGGCAATGCCATATTCACGCTGGGCCGAGAGCAATTCCGGGCTGTAGGCTTCGAACAGCGGTTGGCCCTTGCCGACCGGCTGTCCGGTCACGTTGACATGCAGCCGCTCGACGTAACCTTCGAATTTCGGCGCAATCGCATAAATACGCCGCTCGTCCGGTTCGACTTTTCCCGCTGCACGCACCGTCTTTCCCAGCAGGCGCATTGCAGCAGGCTCCGTGCGAACACCCAGCCGCTGGACTTTCTCGGTGCTGATCTGGATCTGGTTCGCCGCAGCGGACCCGGCTGGCGCCTGCTCGTCGTCGTAGACAGCGGTGTAATCCATGCCCATCGGGTCCTTCTTCGGCGTGGGCGAAGTGTCGGCGAGACCCATCGGATTGCGGTAATACATCAGTTTTCGCGGCGGCGGGGTGTTCGCCACCTGCGCAGTGGCAGTCACCTGGTTCTTGGTGGAAACCTGGTTGCGGGCGCCGAGCCAGTACCCGCCGATCGCAACGCCGCCAAGCACCGCGATCGCAATCACAAGGTTTGCGGCTTTCACAAGTCGTCCCCAACAATGAGTTCAATGTCCGCGAGCCGCGCTTGCGCCTCG
>JANXVP010000430.1 GCA_025351615.1 Ramlibacter sp.
CCAAGGGCGCTGAACTCGGCGTGCGAACAGAAATATTTCCGGGCCTGCAAAGTTCGTTGGCGGTGTACCGGCTGGATTTCGACTCCGAGCTGATTTTCCAAGGCGACGCCGGAACCACCGAAGCCGGCCGGTCCAGCCGCCGCACCGGAATCGAGTTCAACAACTATTACAAACCCTATAAATGGCTGACCGTCGATGCGGACTTTGCTTTTGCGCGCGCCCGCTTCAAGGACCAGGACGCTGCTGGAAGCCGCGTTCCCGGCGCGGTCGAAGGTGTGGCGTCGGTTGCGCTGGCGGTCAATAACATCGGCCCCTGGTTCGGCGCCTTGCAGCTGCGCTATTTCGGCCCGCGGCCGCTGATTGAAGACAACAGTGTCCGCAGCAAGAGCACCGCCACGCTGAACGGCCGTGTCGGCTACCGCATCAACAAGATGACCAGCGTTCAGCTGGAGGGGTTCAACCTGACGAACCGCAAAGATTCGGCGATTGACTATTTCTATGCGTCACAGCTCAAGAACGAGCAGGCTCCGGTCAACGACGTCCACTTCCATCCGATCGAACCTCGCTCGTTTCGGGTCAACCTGACAGTGAATTTCCGCTGAGCCGATGATCCGGCGGGCGTCGCCCCGCTGATAATGCACAGCTCTATGGATGAGGCGCTGCGCACCCAATCGACGTATGACCTGGGACAGTTACGCCAGCTGTTTCAGCGGGGGCCGGCGGCAGTCGCCTGGCTCGATGGGCCGCAACACGAGTTTCGCTTCGTCAACGACAGCTACCAGGTGTTGGTCGGCGCCAGGGATCTGATTGGCAAAAGCGTGGCCCAGGGGTTGCCGGAACTTGCAGAGCGGGGCTTTGTCGAGCGGCTGGACGAGGTGTATGCCACAGGCGAGCCCTATATCGGAAACGAGGTCCGGGTCCCTCTGCGTCGCTTGCCGGATGGGGCCATCGAGGAGCGGGTGGTCGATGTCGTGTACCAACCCGTGCGGGACGAGTGGGAGCGCGTCACCGGAATCCTGGTCCAGGCGACAGATGCGACCCAGCGGGTTTCCGCGCGGGCGGCCTTGAAGGTCAGCGAAGCCAAGTTTCGCGCGATCACCAATTCGATCGACCAGATGATCTGGTCGACCTTGCCGGACGGGTTCCACGACTTCTACAACCAGCGCTGGTACGAATACACCGGCGTGCCGGCCGGATCGACCGATGGGTCCGCCTGGAACGGGATGTTCCACGAGGACGACCAGAAGCGGGCCTGGGCGGTCTGGCGCCACAGCCTGAGCACCGGCGAGACCTATCACATCGAGTACCGGCTGCGGCACCGCAGTGGCGCCTACCGCTGGGTGCTGGGGCGTGCGCAGCCCCTGCGCGACGAGCAAGGCCGCATCGTGCGGTGGTTCGGGACCTGCACCGACATCCAGGAGATCGTCGAAGCCCGCCAAGTCCTCAGCCGCTCGCGCCAGGAACTGGAGCGGCAGGCGCAACTGCGCACCGCGCAACTGCTGCAGGCCGAAGAGCAGCTCAGGCAGGCCCAGAAGATGGACGCCCTCGGCCAGTTGACCGGCGGCATTGCGCATGATTTCAACAATATGCTGCAGGGCATCGTCGGGGCGCTGGACATGATCAAACGGCTGGAAGCGTCGGGCCGCGCGGGCGGCATTCCACGCTTCGTGGACATGGCCATGAAATCCGCCCAGGGGGCCGCGGCGATGACCCACCGGCTGCTGGCTTTTTCGCGCCAGCAACCACTGGCGCCGCAGCGTGTCGATGTCAAAGCCCTGGTGCTCTCGATGCGAGAGCTGGTGCAGCGAACGGCCGGCGAATCGATCCCGGTGTCGATCGAACTGGACCCCGACCTCTCGGCCACCCGATGCGACCCCAACCAGCTGGAAAACGCCATTCTCAACCTTGCCATCAATGCCCGCGATGCGATGCCCGGGGGTGGAACCCTGGAGCTGCGTGCGTCCAATGCAGCGCTGGAAGCGGTCCCGCTCGGAGCCGATGCTGCGCTGCAGGCCGGTCATTACATCCGCATCTCGGTGTGCGACACCGGTTCCGGCATGTCTGCGGAAGTGATCGGGCGGGCGTTCGACCCCTTTTTCACGACCAAGCCGGTGGGACAGGGCACCGGGCTCGGTTTGTCGATGGTGTACGGCTTCGCCAGGCAGTCCGGCGGCCTGGCCACGATCGAGAGCCGGGAAGGCGAAGGAACGACCGTTTCGCTGCTGCTTCCGCTGTTCACCGGAGAAGATGCCGGCCAACCGGCGGCGCAGGAGTCCGCGGAGCTTCGCCCGACTGCCGGTGCGCGGGTGCTGGTGGTGGAGGACGACGAAATCGTCCGCACACTGGTAGTCGATGCGCTCCGCGAGCTGGACTACGTGACCCATGCAGCCAGCGATGGCCCCGAAGCGCTACGCTGGCTCGCCACGCCCGGCCGGGTCGATCTGCTGCTGACCGATATCGGCCTGCCGGGAGGATTGAATGGAAAAGACCTGGCATTGAAGGCCCGCCGGCAGCGGCCCGACCTCAAAGTACTTTTGATGACCGGCTATGCCCAGGAGCTGGCGCAGGCCGAACTGGTGCAGGACAGCATGGAACTGATCCGAAAACCCTTCCTGATCGACGTCCTGCTGCGCAGGGTCGAGGAAATGACGCGCTCGGCGCCGTAGTTCGAGCCTCGCCGGTGGGGCAACTGCGGGCTAAAACGAAAAAGGCCTGAGCGCCCGTCAAAGCAGCCCAGGCCTGCCAGGGGCAGTTACTTCTTCATGGCCTTCTGGTCGGCTTCAGCCTTTTCCTTGTCGACCTTGGACATGACCTTGGCGCGTTCCTTGTCGGTCTTGGCTTCTGCCATTTCATGCGTGCCCTTGGCGTCGGCCTCGGCCTTTTCGTAGGTCGCCTTGGCGTCCTTCATGCAGGCCTTCTCTTCCGCGCCCTTCATGGGCTTGCAGGCCTTTTTGGCGGCCTTGTACTCGGCCTTGGCCTGTTTCTTCATGGCCTTGGCATCGGCCTTGGTGCCGGACAGGGGAGCGGTGCTGCCCATCGCCGGGGCCATCGGGGCCGATGCGCCTGCCATGGGCGCGCCGACGTGGGACGCGGCCAGGACAGAAGCGCTGGACAGCGCGAAGAGGGTGGTGGCAGCCAGGGCAAGCAGCGATTTTTTCATTGGGTTCTCCTGAAGCCGAAAATCCGGCTCTCTCATAACGCGCCAGCTCCGGGATGGCTTGTAGGACGATGCCTGAAGAGCAATCTTTTTGCGTCAGGAAGAAGTCAGCTGGGTCAGAGCAGGCTGAACTGCTGAGCCAAAGCCAGAACGGGTTCAGCGACCGCGCATGAACAGACCGTCGAGCTCACGCACAGTCAGTTGCCTCCAGGTGGGACGGCCGTGGTTGCATTGGTCGGAGCGGTCCGTGTCTTCCATCTGGCGCAGCAGTGCATTCATCTCTTCGAGCGTCAGCTTGCGGTTGGCGCGCACCGCGCCGTGGCAGGCCATGGTGCCGAGCAACTCATTGCGGGCGCGCTCGATCACCGTGCTGGCGTCGTACTGGCCGAGTTCAGCCAGCACGTTGCGCGCCAGTTCGACCGCGTCGCCTTGCGCCAGGCTCGCCGGAACGGCGCGCACGGCCAGGGTTCTGGCCGAGAACGGCGTGATCTCCAGGCCCAGCGTGTGCAGGACATCGCAGCAGTTTTCAGCAGTCGCAAGTTCCTGCGGCGTGGCGGCGAAGGTGGCCGGGATCAACAGCGGCTGGCTGGAAATCCGGTCGCTGTCCAGCTGCAGCTTGAGGCGCTCGTAGACGATGCGCTCATGTGCGGCATGCATGTCGACGATCACCAGCCCCTGCTCGTTTTCGGCGAGGATGTAGATGCCTTGCAGCTGCGCGATCGCGCGGCCAAGCGGCCAGGCGCCCCCAGGCAGCGGCCGGCCGTCTTCAACTGCAGGAAGACCAGCGGCAGGAGAACCGGGACCCGGCGCCTGAAGCTCGTCGGCCCCGTGCGGTGTTTGCCAGAGCGCCGGGACGTCGGACACGCGAATCCCCGCTCCGGATGCGAACCGCATCCCCGCTTGTGTCCACGACCCGAAGGCGCCGGGGCTTGCATCCGGCGATGAGCCTGGAAGTGGTTGCACAGGCATGGCGCTGGAGGTACCGGCCCGCGGCGCGGCCAGCGCATAGTCGACCGCACGGCGAACGGCCTGGTGTACCTCGCGGCTGTCGCGAAAGCGCACCTCGATCTTGGTCGGGTGGACGTTCACGTCGACCCGGCCGGGATCGATCTCCACATACAGCGCATAAACAGGCTGGCGCTGGCCATGCAGCACGTCCTCGTAGGCGCTGCGCGCCGCATGCGTGAGCACCTTGTCGCGGACATAACGGCCGTTGACGTAGGCGAACTGGTGGTCGGCGCGGGCACGGGCGATGTCGGGCACACCCGCGCGGCCCGTCACCCGGATCGGCCCCGCGCTGTAGTCGACAACGACGCTTTGCTCGATCAGATCGCTGCCCAGCACGTCGGCCAGGCGCTGCTCGCGCGTGGCCCGGCGCCATTGCTCGACCAGCCGGCCGTCGTGCCAGATGGCGAAGCCCACGTCCGGACGGGCCAGCGCATGACGCCGCACGGCCTCGATGCAATGCGCAAGTTCAGTGGCATCTGTCTTGAGAAACTTGCGCCGCGCCGGCGTCGCGAAAAACAGCTCCTTGACCTCGACCGTGGTGCCGATCGCGCGCGCAGCCGGCCGCAGTTCTCCGCTTCGGCCGTCCAGGGCAAAGCCGCTGG
>JANXVP010000448.1 GCA_025351615.1 Ramlibacter sp.
GCAAGGGCCCGGCACGGTGGACGTGGCTGCGCAGATCGCCCGCATGGGTCCGCGTGCCGACCTCGACTTCTCCGGCCACGTGCTGGACAAGGTCGTGATGCACGAGTGCAACTACAACTGGAAGACTTTCATCGAGGTCTACCTGGAGGATTACCACGTCGGACCGTTCCATCCGGGCCTGGGCAGCTTCGTCGCATGCGAAGACCTGCGCTGGGAATTCAAGGACCACTACTCGGTGCAGACGGTCGGTGTGGCCAACCGGCTCGGCAAGGCCGGCAGCCCGGTGTACGAGCGCTGGCAGGACGCGCTGCTGCAATACCGCGATGGCGAACCGCCCAAGTACGGCGCGATCTGGCTGACTTACTACCCGCACATCATGGTGGAGTGGTACCCCCACGTGCTCACCGTCTCCACGCTGCATCCGATGGGTCCGCGCAAGACGATGAACATGGTGCAGTTTTTCTATCCCGAGGAGATCGCCGCCTTCGAGCGCGAATTCGTCGAAGCGCAGCAGGCCGCCTACATGGAAACCTGCAGGGAGGACGACGAGATCGCCGAGCGCATGGACGCCGGGCGTCACGCGCTGCTGCGGCGCGGCGACAACGAAGTCGGTCCCTACCAGAGCCCCATGGAAGACGGCATGCAGCATTTTCACGAGTGGTACCGCGGCACGATGGCTCCGATGCGCGCGCGTCCCTGATCCCCGTCGGCGCACAGGAACACTGACATGGCCACCCTGCTGATTTCCGCCGACGAACTCAAAAGCCTGCAGGCCAGCGACGCGCCGCTGATGCTGTTCGACTGCAGCTTCGACCTGATGAATCCTGCCGCGGGCGAGGAGCAGTACCACGCCGCCCATATTCCCGGGGCGGTGTACGCCAGCCTGGACACCGCGCTCAGCGACAAGGGAGTGGTCGATTCCAACGGCACCCACCACCCGCACCCGGACGCGGCGTCGGCGGGGCGCCATCCGCTGCCCAGCCGCGAGAAATTCGCGATATGGCTCAGCAGCGTGGGTTTTGGCAACAGCATGCAGGCCGTGGTGTACGACCGCAGCAACGCCAACTACTGCGGCCGCTTGTGGTGGATGCTCAAGTGGGTCGGCCACGATGCGGTGGCGGTTCTGGATGGCGGCCTGCAGGCATGGCAGGGCGCCGGCGGCGCCGTCACCGACCAGCCCGAGCCGGCGCATTTCCAGTCCAACTTCGAACTCCGGCCGGCGTTGCGCAAGCTGGCGACCAGCGCCGACGTGCTGGGCGGCCTAGGCCAGCCGGGCCAGACGCTGGTCGACGCTCGCGCTGCGCCGCGCTTCAAGGGCGACGTGGAACCGCTGGACCCTGTGGCCGGCCACATTCCCGGGGCGCTGAACCGGCCCTTTGCGCAAAACATCGGCGCCGACGGCAGGTTCAAACCGCCCGCGCAGCTCAGGGCGGAGTTCGAGCAGCTGCTCGCAGGGCGCAGTCCGGCCAGCGTGGTGCACCACTGCGGCAGCGGCGTCAGCGCAGTGCCGAACGTCATCGCGATGGAGCTCGCCGGCTTTGCACCCACCGCGCTGTACGCCGGCAGCTGGAGCGAGTGGTGCAGCGACCCGCAGCGGCCGGTAGCAAAAGGCTGACCGGAAAGACCCGGCGTCCTGGTCGGCGGCGCCGCCCTCTACCGGCGGACTTCCCTGGGCGAGCGGACCTGCTCGGGCCGCACGCCGACACCGATCAAAGACGCGGGAATCGCACGTAGCGCCGGGAAACGACCCAGCAGTTTCAACACCAGCGGCATGCTGGCAGGCCGGGCGCTGTCCAGCAGCGGATCGATCAGCTTGTTTTGAGCGATCACCTGCATGCCCTGGATCAGCCGCGTCGGCCACATGCGCCGTTGCTGCACCTGTTGCAGCAACGGCGTGAACGCATCGGCATTCGCCGATCCATCCGCGAGCTTGCGCCACAGCAGGTTGGCGGTGGCAACCGCATCCTGGACCGCCAGGTTGATGCCGACACCGCCGATCGGCGACATCGCGTGGGCCGCGTCACCGATGCACAGCAATCCGGGCTTCCACCAGCGCTCCAGCCGGTCCACGCTCACACTCAGCAGCTTGACCGCGTCCCAGCTCGCCAGCTCCTGCTCCAGCCGACCGGCGAACAGCGGCACCAGGGCGCTGACTTCAGCGCGAAAGGCATCGAGTCCGCGCGACTGGATGGCGCTGATGCCGCCCTTGTGGATCACATAAGCGCATTGCCAGTAGCTGCCCCGGTCGATCATCGCGACGAAGCGCCCGGCACCCAGGCGCCCGCCGCTGCCCGTCGGGTCCCCCTGGCGCTTGCCGATCCGCAGCCAGAGCACATCGATCGGCGCGCCGAGGTCACGCACCGACAGGCCAGCCGCTTCGCGCAGCACCGAGCGCCGACCGTCGGCGCAGACCACCAGGTCGGCCTCGACGCGCAGCTCTCCCTGCGGCGTTCGCGCGACGACGCCAGTGACACGCCCCCCGGATTGCATCAACCCGGTCGCTTCGGTGTTCATCATCAGGTGGAAGCCGGGGTAGGTGCTGGCGTGGCCGCGCAGAAGGTCCAGGAACTCCCATTGCGGCATCATGGCGATGAATCCGCAGCGGGTCTTCAGCCGCCGGAAATCGGCGATCAAGACCTGCTGCTCGCCCACCGTGACCCCGATCTCCTGGGCCCTGTCATGCGGTCGCGCCAGCAAGGCGTCCAGCAGTCCGAGCTCGTGCATCACCTGCAGCGTGGATGGATGGACGGTGTCACCGCGAAAATCGCGCAGGAAATCCCCATGTTTCTCCAGCACGGTCACATCGACGCCGGCTCGCGCGAGCAGCAGGCCCAGCAGCATGCCGGCCGGCCCGCCTCCGGCGATGCAACAACGGGTCGAAACGAATGCACTCACCCGAGCAGGGTAACGGCCCGAGAGCCCGGCCGCAAGCGGTCAGCGACCGCCCGCCGCCCGACCGGGCATGCGCTCACCGCCGCCGCTGCCACTGCCGGCGCTGCCGCTGGCGCCATTGGCAGGAAAGCTGCCGGTCAGCCCCAGCCCGGAACTGCCGCCAAGGCCGCCCGCGGTGCGGACGCCCACACGGGTGCCCTGGCTGCGCCCGCCCATGTCCGATGTGCCCTTGCCGCTAAGCCCGGGAACAGCGTCGCGCCCGGCGTCCTGGGACCCCGCGCGCGCCGGCCGACCCTGGGGGCGCGGCAGCCCCGCTGACGGCGAATCAGCTGCGGCTGGTGCAAGCACCTCGCGAGCGTTTCCGGTGCCCGGGCTACCTGGCGCATTCGGATTGACCTGCATCGGATTGACCTGCGCAGCCTTGTCACAGCCGGCCAGCGCAAGCGCAAGCGCAGCCAGCAATGCGATGCGCAAGGCCATCGCATGGCGGACCGTCCTGCCGTCGATTGCATCCTGGGGGTGTTGCATGTTTGTCGTGCCGTCGCTGCGTACAGATCGCCTTCGGTCTGGGATCCCAGCACTCTAGACAGGCGCAGACTGCATTCTGTCAGCTGCACGTTCCCCGTGGTGTAGGAGAACAGCACGGCCGGCGTTGCGGTCAGGGGCCCGGTTTTGCCCGGGCGCTGCGCTTTCTTCGACGCTCCATCGTCTGCTCATACATGGCCATCAAGGGCGTGACGGA
>JANXVP010000486.1 GCA_025351615.1 Ramlibacter sp.
GACGACATGGACGACGACATTCCTTTCTGAGCGCCCCAACCCGGCCTGCTTGGTTGCGGCCAAACGGAGAATGCAATGCACAGCCAATGGATCCTGTCGCTCGACGACGCAAGGACGATCGCGCAAGCCTGCCAGCGCAAAGCCGTCGAGCAGGGATGGAAGGTGGTGGTCGCGATCGTGGATGACGGCGGCCACCTGATGTTCCTGGAGCGCATGGACGGAACCCAGAAGGCATCCAGCGTCGTCGCCGTCGAGAAGGCCAAAACGGCGCTGCTGTTCAAGCGCCCGACCAAGGCGATCGAGGCGGCCGTGCTGGCAGGACGGTCGGTGATGCTGATGCTGCCCGGCGCCACGCCGATCGAGGGCGGCCTGCCGCTGGTGCGTGACGGCCAGTTCCTGGGTGCGATCGGAATCTCGGGTGTGCAGTCGTTCGAAGACGGAATCGTCGCCGCTGCCGGAGAGGCGTGCTTGCAGGGCCTGCAGTAAGCGCGCACGGCCGCTGCCGGACCATTCTTTCTCACCCTTTTTCCCTGGAAGACAACCGATGAAACGCAGAAACGCACTTACCACGGCCGCTGCCCTCGCAGCGTCGGCGGCCTTTCCTGGCGCCTGGGCGCAAACCGGCCCCTATCCCAACCGCCCGATCAAGATGATCGTCCCGTTCGCCGCCGGCATTTCGCCCGACGTCGTGGCACGGGTGATCGGCGACAAACTGGCGCAGGCCCTCGGGCAGCCGGTGGTCATCGACAACAAGCCGGGCGCCGGCGGCATGATCGGCGCCGATGCGGCGGCGGCAAGCCCCGCCGACGGCTACAACCTGTTTTTCACCGTCAAGTCGGTAATGGCGATCGCGCCGCATGTGTACACGACCGCCAAGTACAACCCGTTGCGGGATTTCAAGGCAGTGACGCAGATCCTGATCGTGCCGCACGTCATCACCGCCACGCCGGGGGCGCCTTACAACAACCTCAAGGAACTGGCCGAATACGCCAAGCGCAATCCGGGCAAGGTCGATTTCGCTTCGCTGGGCGTTGGCTCGCAGCCGCACGTGGCGATGGAGGCATGGGCCTCACGCATGGGCATCAAGCTCAATCACGTCCCGTACAAGAGCAATCCATCGCCGGACGTGATGAGCGGCGTCGTCAGCCTGTCACTCGAAGCGTCGACCACGGCCATCCCGCTGATCAAGGGCAGCAAGGTCAAGGCCCTCGCGATCTCGGGCGCGGAGCGCATCGCCAGCCTGCCGGATGTGCCGACGCTGACGGAATACAGCGCGACCCTCGACCCGAACGGGGTGATCGGCAATTCCTGGCATGGCATTTTCGTCCCGGCCGGCACGCCCGACGACATCATCGCCCGGCTCAACACCGAGATCGTCAAGATTGTCCGGATGCCGGATGTGCAGGCCAGGCTGCGGTCCCTTGGCCTGACACCCACTGGCACGTCGTCAGCCGTGCTGACAACTGCGATGGCGGCCGATTACGCGTACTGGGGTCAGCTGGTGCGCGAGCTTGGCGTCAAGGTCGAATGAACTGTTCCAGGCCAGCGTGCGCGCGTGCATGCCGGCTCCATCCAATCAGGAGTGCCTTCTTTTGATCGTCGAATTGCGAACCTACACCCTCAAGGCCTTGCGCACGGCGGATTTCCTGGCGCTGTACGAGCAAGCCGCGCTGCCCCTGCAACGGAAGTACCTCGGCCACCTGATCGGCTTTTACGTCTCCGAGGTCGGCCCGCTGAACCAGGTGGTCCACCTCTGGGGCTTTGACAGCCTGGCCGAGCGCGAGCGCCGGCGGGCCCAGATGGAGCAGGACCCGGGATGGTCGGGTTACCGCGATGCCTTGCGCCTGCTCGACGTCATCGTCGACCAGGAAACGCGGCTGCTGAAGTCCGCGTCGTTTTCACCCTGAGGCAGGGCGCGGCCGTGGCTGACGCACCGCTGCCTTGTACGAACCGCTGCAGCAGCGAGAGCCGTGTCCGGGCGTAGCGGTCGCACGCGACCAGCGTTACGGCAGCGATGCCTCCGTCTATCCGAAGCGCTCGGCGCTGTTGCTGCTGATGGGTCACGGCCATCTGTCGGAGGTGTATTCGAATCAACGCGCCGAGATAACCCCGCCCCCCAGGCACACCTCGCCGTCATAGAGCACCG
>JANXVP010000490.1 GCA_025351615.1 Ramlibacter sp.
GCTGGTCGATGAATTCATGACGGTCGACACGGACGCGGTCTGCGCCGCGATCAAGGACGTCTTCATCGACACCCGCAGCATCGTCGAGCCGGCCGGCGCGCTCGCCGTGGCCGCGATCAAGCAGTACGTCGCCGAGCACAAAACCCGCGGCGAAACCTATGCGGCGATCCTGTGCGGCGCCAACATGAACTTCGACCGCCTGCGTTTCGTGGCCGAACGGGCCGAGGTCGGCGAAGAGCGGGAGGCGCTGTTCACAGTCACGATTCCGGAGGAGCGCGGCAGTTTCAGGCGCTTTTGCGAACTGATCGGCGGCTTGCCCGGGGGCGCCCGCAACGTGACCGAATTCAACTATCGCATCAGTGACTCGGCCCGGGCCCACGTGTTCGTCGGCCTCACCACCCACGGCAAAGGCGAATCTGCGCGGATCGCCGCCAACTTCACCCGGCAGGGCTTCGAGGCGCTGGACCTGACCCACGACGAACTGGCCAAGGAACACATCCGCCACATGGTGGGCGGGCACTCGACGCTGGCGCAGGACGAGCGGCTGTTGCGATTCGTCTTTCCCGAGCGTCCCGGGGCGCTGCTGAAGTTCCTGTCGCAAATGCGGCCCGGCTGGAACATCACGCTTTTTCACTACCGCAATCAGGGCGCGGATTACGGCCGCATTCTCGTGGGCTTGCAGGTGCCGAGGAGCGACAACCCGGCCTTCCGATCCTTTCTTGCAACGCTTGGCTACCCTTCGGTCGAAGAAACTGCCAATCCCGCCTACCGCCTTTTCCTGCAGAGCCAGACGAATGTCAGTGCTTGACCGGCGGCAGTTCCAGCGTGAGAACTGCAGGCCCGCCCACAGTGGCGGCAAGGACGGCGCTGCGGCCTTGCACGGACTGCAACAGCAGTCCGTCATCGATCGACGAGCCAACCCGGAACGGCCTGGGCAGTTTGCCATCGACAGCAATCAGCGCCGCGCCACGGTGCGAACGCGCCGCCACCACGCCCAGCAAGCTGAACCGGCTCGCCAGGCTGACGGTTGCCGCCGCCGCAGGTGAAGCCGCAATCGGGTTGGCTCCGAGCAGGCGCGCCATCGTGCCGGATCCGCGGGCGCGGGCATGCGCGTCGACGCGGGAACGGCGGCAGATGAAGCGGCAGGGGCGATTTTCAGCCCCCAGTAAACGCTGCTTCCGGCGGCCAGGATCCACAAGACCAGGGTGGTCCCGCGGACTGCCCACCTGCTTTGCACACTCGTTGCCATATGCAGCGATTATCATGGATGCGATTCACCCCAAAGCCAAATGAATTCAACTTGCACCTCACTGAAACGGCGGGCCCAGGCCGGCTTCACCCTGATCGAGCTGATGGTCGTCCTGGTCATCATCGGGGTACTCGCCGCCCTGATTGTCCCGAACGTGCTGGACCGCGCCGATGACGCGCGCGCCACCGCCGCCCGCACCGACGTCAACAACCTGATGCAGGCGCTCAAGCTGTATCGCCTGGACAACCAGCGCTACCCGACAGCCGAACAGGGTTTGCAGGCGTTGGTTGCCAAACCCACCGCCGGCGCGATCCCGCCGAACTGGAAACCCTACCTGGAAAAGCTGCCCAATGACCCGTGGGGCCGGCCCTACCAGTACCTCAATCCAGGCGTGAAGGGCGAGATCGACATCATGTCCTTTGGCGCCGATGGCCAGCCCGGCGGCGAGGGCAAGAATGCGGACGTCGGCTCCTGGCAATAGATGTAATGGCCCCCACGCTTGCGGCTGATGCCGCTGCGCTGCCCCCCGAGGGGGCGCGTTCGCCTTGGGGCGGCCCGGCGGCGAACAAGGCCCCCACGCTTGCGGCTGATGCCGCTGCGCTGCCTTCGGCGCTTGCGGCGCGCGGCTTCACGCTGCTGGAACTGCTGGTGGTGGTGGCCATCATCGCCATGGCCAGCGCCGGGGTGACCCTCGCCTTGCGCGACAGCGCGGACACGCAACTGGAGCGAGAGGCGCAACGGCTTGCCGCCCTGCTGGAGTCGGCGCGGGCCCAATCGCGCACCAGCGGGCGTCCGGTGCAGTGGCGCGTGGTCGAAGGGGGCTTTCGCTTCGATGGCCTGCCGCCCAACACATTGCCCGAACAGTGGCTGGCACCGACCACCGGAGTCCGCGGCGCGAACGTGTTGCAGCTGGGACCCGAACCCATCATCGGCCGCCAGCAAGTGGTTCTTGCCTCATCCTCGTCGCCCGGCCGCGGCCTGCGAATCGCCACCGATGGGTTGCGGCCCTTCACCGTGACCGCAGAAGCCCCATGAGGCAGCGCGGCTTCACGCTGATCGAAGTCCTGGTGGCCCTGGGGATCGTCGCCATCGCGCTGGTCGCGGGACTGCAGGCAACCACCGCACTCACCAACAATGCGATGCGCCAGTCCGACGTGCTGCTGGCCCACATCTGCGCGGAAAACGAGCTGGTCAAGGTGCGGCTGTCCCGCCAGATGCCCGGCGTCGGCGAGAACAGCGTACCGTGCGAGCAGGCGGGGCGCAGCTTCAGCGTGACAGTGGGTGTGCTGCCGACCCCCAACCCAAGTTTCCGGCGGGTCGACGCACAGGTGATGGACGGCGCCTCGCCGGTGCTGCGGCTGTCCACCGTGGTCGGCAGCCATTGATGCAAACACGCAAGCGGGGCCGCGGCTTCACGCTGGTCGAACTGCTGGTGGCGCTGTTCGCCATGGCCTTGCTCGCGGTGATGAGCTGGCGAGGACTGGACGGCATGACGCGGGCTCAGGCCATCACTGCGGCCCGCGCGGACGAAGTCCTGACCTTGCAGGTCGGGCTGGCGCAGTGGAGCGCCGACCTGGACGCGATCATCCAGCTGCCACGGGCCCCGGCGCTCGACTGGAACGGACGTGTGCTGCGGCTCACGCGCCGCGATACGACCAGCGCCGCCAGCGGCGTGCTTGTGGTGGCCTGGACCCGGCGGGACGGCCAGTGGTTGCGCTGGCAGTCGCCGCCGGCCACGTTGCGCGGCGATCTGGACCGGGCCTGGCAGCAAGCCGACCAGTGGGCGCAGACGCCCGGCGACCAGGACCGGCGCCTCGAAGTCGCCATCACCCCATTGCAGGACTGGCAGATTTTCTATTTCCGCAGCGACGCGTGGACCAATCCGCAGTCCAGCGATGCCGTCACCGGCGCGCCTGTTGCGAGCGTGCCTCTCACGAGCGCGAGCGCGCCCGCACCCACATCAGGCCTCACGCCCGCAGCCGCCGCCGCAGTGGCTTTGCTGGCCACTCCCCTGATTCCCCAAGGGGTCCGGCTGGTGTTGATGCTGCCACCGGGTCAGGCGCTGGCGGGACAGATCACCCGCGACTGGGTCCGTCCTACCCTGGGAGGCAACAAATCTTGAAGCACCGGCACGGACAGCTGGGGGCCGCGCTGCTGATGGCGATGCTCACCGTCACCCTGGTCGCCACTTTCGCCGCCGCGGCCATGTGGCAGCAGTGGCGCAGCGTCGAGGTCGAACAGGCGGAGCGCACCCGGGTCCAGTCGGGCTGGATTTTGACCGGGGCTCTGGACTGGGCCCGGCTGATCCTGAAAGAAGATGCGAAAGGGGGCACGGCCGACTACCTGTCGGAACCCTGGGCTGTCCCGCTGGAAGAGGCGCGGCTCTCCACCTTTCTGGCGGCGGAAAAAGGCGTCACCACCGTGGCACCGGGCGAAGACACCCTGGACGCCTTCCTGTCCGGCCGCATCCTCGACCTGCAATCCCTGCTGAACGTCACCAACCTGGTCGAGGGCGGAATCATTTCCCAGGCCGGTCTTCGCAGCTTCACCCGCCTGTTCAAACTGCTGGGACTGCCGCCCGCGCAGCTCGCCACGCTGGCGGAAAACCTGCGGTTCGCAGCGGACACCAGCGCGGACAATCGCTCCTCGCCGATGGCCCCACTGATGCCGCAGCGCGTCGAGCAACTGGTCTGGCTCGGGCTGACGCCCGACACCGTTGCCGTCCTGGCGCCCTATGTCACCATCCTGCCGGCCCGGACCGCGGTCAACCTCAACACGGCCAGGGCCGAAGTGATCTACGCCAGCGTCAATGGGTTGAGCCTGGCTGATGCCAAGCGCCTCGTCACGGAGCGCGACCGGTCCCATTTCCGGACGTTGACCGACGCCAGCAAGCTGGCCGGGAGCGTCGAGGCATCGGCATTCACTGACGGTCAGGTCGCCATCGCCTCAAGCTTTTTCGAAAGCCGGGGCCGCCTGCGCCTGGGCCAGATGGTGGTGGAAGAGCGCTCTGTGCTGCAGCGCGTGAACCCTACGGGCGTAAACCCCACGGTCCTGGCGCTGCAGCGCGAGCGCGGCGTCATCGAGGCCCCACTCCCGGGCACCACGCTGCCTGCGCGTTAGCCACCGCGCCGCCTCGCCTTGCCTACAATCGCCGCAGCCAATGAGCTCACTGATCATTCTGCTCCCCACCCATCCCGCTGGCGCGGCGACGGAGTATCCCTATCTGGTAACACCCGACGGGCGCGCCGTGGGCGACCACGCCAGCGCCGCAGCCGCCTTGCTACCCCGGCCTTCCGGCGCGGGCGCGGAGGTGGTGGCGATCGTTCCCATGGGTGCGCTGTCATGGCACCAGGTCGAACTGCCCAAGGGAGTCTCCGCTGCATCGCCGCGCTTGCGCGCGGTGCTTGAAGGGCTGCTGGAAGACCGGCTGCTGGACGAGCCCGAGTCCCTGCACTTCGCGCTCCAGCCGCAGGCGCGGGCGGGTGTTCCGGTCTGGGTGGCGGTCTGCGAACGCAAATGGCTGCGCGACGCAGTGCACGCGCTGGAAGCGGTCGAGCGGCCGATCTCGCGAATCGTTCCCGAGTTCACGCCCGAAGATCCGCCGACGCTGCACGCCATCGGCGAGCCGGGCAATGCCACGCTGGTCCTGACGAGCAGTGATGGCGTGCTGGCCATGCCGCTGTTGTCCCATGTCTTGCCGCTGCTGCCTGCGCTGCCCGACAGTGTGCTCCGCGTTGCCGAACCAGGCGTGGCGACTCT
The DNA here is from genome assembly GCA_025351615.1 of Ramlibacter sp. Classification (GTDB taxonomy): domain Bacteria; phylum Pseudomonadota; class Gammaproteobacteria; order Burkholderiales; family Burkholderiaceae_C; genus Ramlibacter. The sequence goes on from JANXVP010000490.1 coordinate 5,009, forward strand.
CGCCGAACAATTGCTGCACCACCCCATGGAGCTGCAGCAGGCACCTCAGCGCTGGCTGCAGGCAGCGCAGTCGGGGTGGGACCTGGCGCAGTCCGAGTTCGCCAGCTCCAATCGGGCTCGCGCGGTCAAGAAACTGTGGTTGTTGTGGGCCGACGTGCTGCGCGCGCCGCAGTGGCGGCCGGCCCGCTGGGGTGCGATTCTGCTGGTGGCAGCCAACCTGCTGGGTCTCAATGCATGGGCCTGGAAGGAGCGCTCCGCACTCGACGCGAAGCGCGAAGCCGTGCAGCGTATCCTCACCACCACCTTCCCGCAGGTCAAAGTCGTGGTCGATGCGCCCCTGCAGATGGAAAAGGAGCTTGTCCTGCTGCGGCAGGCAGCCGGCGCGACCTCCGGCCGCGACCTCGAAGCAATGCTGGGCGTCCTTGCCGCCGTCGCGCCGCCGATGCGGCCGCTGGGCGCGCTGGAATACACCGGCAGCGAGCTGCGCCTCAAAGGCCAGCCTTACACGGCCGAAGAAGCCCGCGCGCTGGCAGCCAGCCTGCGCAGCCTGGGCTATGCGGCAGAACTGCGCGGCGACACGCTGGTGGTGACTACGGAGACAGCGCCGTGATGCTGTCCGATCTGAAATTGCGGTGGGGCCGGCTGGTTCCGCGTGAACAGCGGATGGTCGGCGCCGCCGTCAGCGTGGTCGCCTTGGCGCTCCTCTGGTGGCTCGCGCTCGCACCCGCCCTGGCAGTGCTGCGGGTCGCTGATGAACAGCATCGCGGACTCGACGCGCAGCTGCAGCGGATGCAGTCGTTGCAGGCCCAGGCCCAGGCCCTTCAATCGCAGCCGCGACAGACCCCGGACGATGCGTCCCGGCTGCTGGAAGCCACAGTCCGCCAGCAGCTGGGGCTCACCGCCCGCATCGCGGTCTCCGGCGAACGGGTGACGGTGACGCTCAGCGGCGCGACCCCGGAAGCGCTCAGCCAGTGGCTCACCCAGGCGCGCACCAATGCACGCGTCCTTCCTTCGGAGGCGCGCCTGACACGCAACCCGGCAGGGCTCTGGGACGGCGTGCTGGTGCTCGGCTTGCCGCCTCGCTGAGCGATTTCACAGCCCGTGGCCCGTCCCAAGCACGATCCCTGGCCTGCCGTCCCCTGGTCCTGGGCTTGGGGCGGCATGGCCGCCGGTGTGCTGCTCGCAATCGCCTTGTTCGCGCCGGCGCGCTGGCTGGCGGCGGGCCTGCGTCAGGCAAGCTCGGGCCGGATCATGCTCGATGACGTGCGCGGCACCGTCTGGACCGGCTCGGCCCGCTTGCTGCTTGCCGGAGGCGAGGGCAGCAACGCTGTGGCGGCGCTGCCCGGCCGGCTGGACTGGCGCATCCGACCTGCCTGGGGCGGGGTCCGCGCGGAGTTGCAAGCGGCCTGCTGCACCCGGCAGCCGCTGACGCTGCAAGGCCGACCGCGCTGGGGCGGAGGCGCCGTGCTGATCGGCGACCAGCAGTCGCAATGGCCCGCCGCGGTGCTGGCTGGCCTGGGCACCCCCTGGAACACCCTTCAGGTCGAAGGCGAGCTGCAGCTGTCGACGCGGGGCCTTTCAGTAGAATGGAGCGAAGGGCGCGTGGCGATCGCCGGGCGCGCCGAACTCACGGCCTCGCGGCTGTCGTCCCGCCTGTCCACCTTGAGGCCCATGGGCAGCTACCGCATCACCCTGAACGGGGGCTCGACATCGACACTCCAGCTGGAAACGCTGGACGGGGCCCTGCAGCTGGTGGGCAGCGGCCAGTGGGTGGGGTCGAGGCTGCGGTTTTCCGGGACGGCCAGCGCTGCTCCAGACCGGGAAGCGGCGCTGGCAAACCTGCTGAACATCATCGGTCGGCGCAGGGGCGCGCGGTCGATCATCACCATAGGCTGACATGAAATTCCGTCTCGCTGTCATTTCCCTGACGATCAGCGCGTTGTTCGCGGGCACGCCGGCGATCGTCCATGCCCAGCGCTCGGCCGATCCCGTGACGCTCAATTTCGTCAACGCCGAGATCGACGCGGTGGCCCGCACCATGGCAGCGATCACCGGCCGCAACATCGTCGTCGACCCGCGGATCAAGGGAACCATCAACCTGTCGACCGAGCGGCCGGTGTCGCCGGCGGCGGCGTTCAGCCAGTTCACCGCCACGCTGCGCTTGTCCGGTTTCACCGTCGTGGACGTCGGCGGGCTGCTCAAGGTGGTGCCGGAGGCGGACGCCAAGCTGCAGGGAGGCAGCGTGGCTATCGGCGCACCGGCCGCGGCCGGCAGCCAGATCGTCACGCAGATCTTCCGGCTCAACTACGAAACGGCGGCCAACCTGGTGCCGATCCTGCGGCCGCTGATCAACCCCAACAACACGATCAACGTCAACCCGGGAAACAACTCGCTGATCGTCACGGACTACGCCGACAACCTGCAGCGCCTGGGCCGCATCATCGCGGCGCTCGACGTGTCGAATGCAACCGACGTCGAGATCATCCCGCTGCGCAACGCGCTGGCGTCGGACGTGGCGCCGCTGGTGGCCAGACTGATCGAATCAGGGGCCGCGCCAGTCGCCGCAGCGGGCCAGGGACAGGCCGACACGTCATTCCGGACCACGGTGGTGGCCGAGCCCCGCAGCAACACCGTGATCGTCCGCGCACCCAACGCGGCGCGACTCAACCTGGTGCGCTCGCTGATCGAAAAACTGGACCAGCCCACCGCCCAGAACCCCTCCGGCAACATCTACGTGGTTTATCTGAAAAACGCCGAAGCGGCCAAGCTGGCGGTGACCCTGCGAGCCGCTCTGGGTGCCAGCGGCACGGCTGGTGGAACAGTTGCCATGACGCCGTCCACCACGGGTCTGTCCACCACGCCCGGCGGCAGCGGCGGGGCCTCGGCGCCGGTGCAGGGTTCAGGCCAGCCCTCGACCGGCGGCCAGATCCAGGCCGACCCCGCGACCAACTCGCTGATCATCACCGCGCCCGAGCCCCAGTACCGCCAGTTGCGCGCGGTCATCGACCGGCTGGACGCGCGCCGGGCCCAGGTTTTTGTCGAAAGCCTGATCGCCGAAGTCAATGCCGACAAGGCGGCGGAGTTCGGCATCCAGTGGCAGAACATCCTGGGCAGCAAAGGCGACACCAACATCGGCGTGCTGGGGACCAACTTTTCCATCGGCGGGACCAACATCGTCAAGCTGCAGCAAGGGCTGGCCGCGGGCACCGCAGCGCCCGCGTCCGGCATCAATCTGGGCCTGGTGCGCCGAATTGGCGGCATCTATGCACTGGCCGCGCTGGCCCGATTTATTGAAACCAGCGGCGACGGCAACATCCTGTCCACCCCCAACCTGCTGACGCTAGACAACGAGGAAGCGAAGATCGTGATCGGCCAGAACGTGCCTTTCGTGACCGGCCAGTTCACCAACACCGGGTCCGGGGGGGGCGGCACCGTGAACCCTTTCCAGACCATCGAACGCAAGGACGTCGGCCTGACGTTGCGCGTGAAGCCGCAGATCAGCGAGAACGGCACGGTGAAGTTGCAGATCTTCCAGGAGGTGTCCAGCGTTCAGGCCTCGTCGCTCAACTCCGCCGGCGGCATCATCACCAACAAGCGCTCGATCGAGTCGAATGTGTTGGTGGACGACGGCGCGATCGTGGTGCTCGGCGGCCTGCTGCAGGACGAGTACGCGGGCAACCAGGAGAAAGTGCCGGTGGTCGGCGACGTGCCGCTGTTCGGCAACCTGTTCAAGAGTGAAACCCGGAGCCGCAAGAAGACCAACCTGATGGTCTTCCTGCGGCCGGTCGTGGTCCGTGACACCCAGCAAAGTGACGAATTGTCGATCGACCGCTATGACCTGATGCGGCTGAAACAGGAGGCTGCGCAGCCTCCCCAGAGCACCATCGTCCCGATCAATTCCGGCCCTGTGTTGCCCGCTCTGCGCACCGATCCGCGGGTGGCCAGACCTGTCCCGCCGCCGCTGGGCCAGTAAGCCGTGCGCTACCCCCTGCCCTATGCGTTCGCGCGCGGCAACCAGCTGTTGCTGGAAGACGATGGCGAGCAGCTGGTGCTGTGGCACTCGGGCGCCCCGCCGCGCAGCGCATGGAGCGAAGTGCTGCGCAAGCACGCCGTGGCCACCGTGCAGCAGCTCGATCCGCCGGCGCTGGCCCAGCGCATCAGCGCGGCGTATGCGCAAGGGGAGTCGAGCGCGGCCACGGTCGTCAGCGAGGTGCAAAACGATGCCGACCTCTCCCGGATGATGCAGGATCTGCCCGCTGTCGAGGACCTGCTGGAAACCAGCGATGACGCACCCATCATCCGCATGCTCAATGCGCTGCTGACCCAGGCGGCGCGCGATGGCGCCAGCGATATTCACATCGAGCCTTATGAGCGCCATTCGAGCGTGCGTTTCCGGGTCGACGGCACGCTGCGCGAAGTGGTCCAGCCGAACCGTGCGTTGCATGCGGCGCTGATCTCCCGGCTGAAAATCATGGCCGAACTCGACATCGCCGAGAAGCGCTTGCCGCAGGATGGCCGGATCTCACTT
>JANXVP010000561.1 GCA_025351615.1 Ramlibacter sp.
CAGGCCGCCCGGCATGTTCTTGTCGCAGCCGCCGACCACCAGCACGCCGTCCATCCACTGGCCCTGCACGCAGGTTTCGACGCAGTCCGAGATGACTTCGCGGCTGACCAGCGAATACTTCATGCCTTCCGTACCCATGGCCATGCCGTCCGAGATCGTCGGCGTACCGAAGATCTGCGCATTGCCGCCGGCTTCCTCGATGCCTTCCACGGCCGCATCGGCGAGCCTCTGCAGGCCGCTGTTGCAGGGCGTGATGGTGCTGTGGCCATTGGCGACACCTACCATGGGCTTTTTGAAGTCGCTTTCCTGGTAGCCCATGGCGTAGTACATCGAGCGGTTCGGCGCGCGCGACTTGCCTTCGACGATATTCTTGCTGCGGCGGTTGATCTGGATCGGTTTGGTGTCCATGGGAGGCCCGGTTCGCTGGAAAAGACGACCATGTTACCGGGCCGGCGCCAACCCTCGCCGTCTCCCGGGGGTTCGTGGGCACAATAGCCGGATGCTCACGTATCCGCACATCGACCCCGTGGCGCTGCAGGTCGGCCCGCTGGCCATCCACTGGTACGGCCTGACCTACCTCGCCGCCTTCGGCCTGTTCTTCTTCCTGGCCGTGCGGCGTTTGCGCCATCCGCCGTTCGCCTCCGTGACCGGCCCCGGCGCATGGACGCGCAAGGACGTCGAAGACATCCTGTTCCTGGGCGTGATGGGCACCGTCATCGGCGGCCGGCTGGGCTACTGCCTGTTCTACAAACCGGGCTACTACGCGTCGCATCCGCTGGAAATTTTCGCTGTCTGGCAGGGTGGCATGAGCTTCCATGGCGGCCTGCTGGGTGTCATCGCATCGCAGCTGTGGTTCGCGCGGTCGCGCCGCAAGCCCTTCTGGCAGGTGATGGACTTCGTGGCGCCTTGCGTGCCGCCGGGCCTCGCGGCGGGACGGGTCGGCAACTTCATCAACGGCGAACTCTGGGGCCGCTTCTCGGACCCCGGCCTGCCGTGGGGCATGGTGTTCCCGCAATCGGGCTCGATGCTGCCGCGCCATCCGTCGCAGGTCTACCAATTCCTGCTGGAAGGCCTGCTGCTGTTCGTGCTCCTGTGGCTTTATGCGCGGCGCGAGCACAAGCAGTCCCAGGTGTCGGCCATGTTCCTGATCGGCTACGGCGTGCTGCGCTTCGTTGCAGAATTCTTCCGGGAGCCCGACGACTACCTTGGGCTGCTCGCGCTGGGCATGAGCATGGGCCAGTGGCTATGCGTGCCGATGGTGCTGGCGGGGATCGTGCTGTGGGTCTGGGCGGACCGACACGAGCGAGCCGTCGTGCGGCCCTAAGGGTTTTCCAGCAGCCAGGACGCGAGACAAGACGCCACCACGAGCCCATAATTAGCCGTAATTACAGGAAATTACGGAGCCGGTCGGCAAGCTTGTCCATGCGCGTTGTCCACAACTCACTGCACGACGAAGCGGCCGCCCAGCTGCGGGAGCGGATCTTTTCCGGCGAACTGGCGCCCGGCGTCTTTCTCGACGAAGTGGCGCTCTCGACCGAGATGAAGATCTCGCGCACGCCGCTGCGCGAGGCGCTCAAAGTGCTGACGGCCGAGGGGCTGGTGCGGCACGAGCCACGGCGCGGCTGTTTCGTCAACCAGGTCACGGCCAGGGACCTGGACGAGATCTTCCCCGTGATCGCGCTGCTCGAAGGGCGCTGCGCCCGCGAGGCGGCGCTGCACGCGACCGACGCCGATCTGCAGACGCTGCAATTGCTGCATGACAAGCTGACGCGCCACGCCAGGGCCCGGCGCATCACCGACTACTACACGGTCAACTTCGAGATCCACGAGGCGATCATCTCGCTGGCCGGCAACCGCTGGCTGGCGCATGTGATCGGCGACCTGCGCAAGCTCGTCAAGCTGGCGCGCCTGCAGCAGCTGCACGCGCCCGGCCGGCTCGACCAGAGCCTGGCCGAACACCTGGCGGTCTTCGCCGCGCTCAGGGCGCGCGACCCCGAGGGCGCGGATGCAGCGATGCGCACCCACCTCACGCGCCAGCGCGACGCCCTGCACGAACTGGCGGGTGGCTTGCGATCGGGGATTGCATGAGCCGCCTGGCCGCTCCAAAGGCGCATGGCACCGCAGCGCGCAGAGCGGAGGTGATCCAATGAACCGCTTCGGCTGGCTGCCGCGCGGCGCCGATAAATTGCTGTTGGCGGCCATGCCGGCGGAAGCGGCGTCGGCCGTCCGCCTGCCGCGGGAAGCGGCCATGCCGGCGGAGGGGCCGGCCCGTCCGCCGCCAGGCGGCGGTCGCACCATCCGGGAGCGGCTGCAGGCGACGCTGCGCCAGCAACCCGAAGCGCTGTCGCCACGGGCGCTGCGGCGCATCCTGGGCGAATTGCAGGCGATCATCGACCCGCACGTCAGCGAAGTGGAGGGTGGCCGGCGCGGCGAGGCCCTGGCCAGTTGGTACGCGGCGGCTCCGCTGGAGGAAAGAAGGGATTGCTGGCTGCTCATGAGCGAGCAATTCGTCGCCGACCAGACACTGGCCAAGGCGGCCCAGGCGAAATACGCCGCCGCCGTCGGCACAGCGGACGAAGCCGTGGCCGAGGTCAGGCTGCGCCGCGCGACCGTCTCGCCGCGCCGCCGGCTGCTGCAGCGCTTCAGCGTCTTCCCCGAGGGCATCCGTTTCCTGGTGGACCTGCGGGCCGAAATGCTGCCCCACCTGAAGGCTGACCGGCGGCTGCAGGCGCTCGACGTCGAGATGGAATACATGTTCTCGACCTGGTTCGACGTCGCCTTCCTCGACCTGCGCCGCATCAGTTGGGATTCGCCCGCGTCGCTGATCGAAAAGCTGATCAGGTACGAGGCGGTGCACGATATCCGTGGCTGGGACGACGTGAAGAACCGCCTTGACAGCGACCGCCGCTGCTATGGCTTTTTCCACCCCCGGCTGCCGGAAGAGCCGCTGATCTTCGTCGAGGTGGCGTTGATGGACGAGATCGCGGCGTCCATCACGCCCTTGCTGGACGAGACCGCGGCGCCCGCCAATCTGGCAACAGCGACCACGGCCGTTTTCTATTCGATCAGCAACACCCAGACCGGGCTGCGCGGCGTGAGCTTCGGCGATTCCCTGATCAAGCGCGTGGTCGAGACGCTCAAGGACGAGTTCCCGCGGCTCAAGGTCTTCGCGACGCTGTCGCCGATTCCCGGTTTCCGGCCGTGGCTGCAAAAACACGCGGCAGCCATGCTCGATCAGCTCGGCGAGAAGGCACAGGGCAATCTCGGCCGCGCCGCCGGCCATGCCAAAGTCACGGCGGACACGCTGCTCGCCGCGCTGGAGAAGCCGCTCGCCCTGGGGACGAAGTCTCCGCTGCGGCAGTTCCTGCTTTCCGGCGCCGCGCACTACCTGGGCCGCGGCCTGGTCGACGGCAAGCCGGTCGATCCGGTGGCCCGGTTTCATCTGGGCAATGGCGCGAGGGTGGAGCGGGTGAACTGGGCCGGAGATCCTTCCGCCAAGGGACTGCGGCAATCCTACGGCCTGATGGTCAATTACCTCTACGATATCAACCGGCTGGACCGCCACCGCGCATTGCTGGCCAGTGCCAAGATCCCGGTTTCTGGAGCGGTGAAGGACCTGTTTCCGGATGCCTTTTAATAGGGCCTGCCGGCCGTTGATGGAGTTGCGGGCCGGCGCCTGAAAACAGTCCTATCAAGGGACGACTGAAGCGAAGTTTCAATATTCAGATCAAGGAGACAACAATGACTTTCACCAGACGCGAATTCGTCGGCGCCGTGGCCGGCCTGTCACTCGGCGCAGCGGACCAGGCCGCCTGGGCCCAGGCCGCCAATACGCTGAAGATTTCCCACCAGTTTCCCGGCGGGACACTGACCGAGGGCGACTTCCGGGACCGGCTGTGCCGGCGGTTCGGCGTCGAGGTCGAAAAGCGGACCAGCGGAGCGCTCAAGGCGGCCGTCTATCCCGGCTCGTCGCTCATGAAAACCAACTCCCAGTTCTCGGCCTTGCGCAAAGGCGCCCTGGACATGAGCCTCTACCCGCTGTCGTACGCCGGCGGCGAGGTTGCCGAAACCAACATCGGACTGATGCCGGCGCTGGTGCCCAGCTATGAGCAGGGCGCCGCCTGGAAAACCGCCGAGGTCGGCAAGCAGCTGGCCAAGGTGCTCGACGAAAAAGGCGTGATCGTCGTCAGCTGGATCTGGCAGGCCGGTGGCGTCGCCAGCAAGCCGCGTGCGCTGGTGACTCCGGCCGATGCCAAGGGCCTGAAGGTGCGCGGCGGCAGCCG
>JANXVP010000002.1 GCA_025351615.1 Ramlibacter sp.
CCATGAACATGGCGATTCTGCTATTGGCAAGGCTGGGCACGCCCGCGCAGAAGGAGCGCTACCTCAAACCGCTGATGGACGGCAAACTCAAGGTCTGGGTCGGCATCACCGAGCCAGACCACGGTTCCAATGTCGCGGGCATGGAAACCCGCGCGCACCTTGAGGGCAAGCACTACGTGGTGAACGGCACCAAGCTGTGGATCACCAACGGCGCCATCGGAGACATCGGCATCCTCATGGCCAAGGTCCCTCCCGACAAAGAGGGCGCGCCGCACGGAATCACGGCATTCATTGTGGACCGCGAGCAGACGCAGTACGCGGCAAAGCGGGTGAAAACCATGATCCTGCATTCCACCGTCACGTCGGAGCTATCGTTTTCCGACGCGAAGGTACCCGCCGCCAACGTGCTCGGCAAGGTCGGCGACGGACTGAAAAACATCCTGCAGGCCTTGAGCTTCGGCCGGCTGAGCGTTGCGGCCGGGGCTGTAGGGGCATCGCAGGCCGCCTTCGACCTGTCGGCTGACTATGCCAAAACCCGCAAGCAGTTCGGTGCGCTGATCGGCTCGTACCAGTTGATCCAGCGCATGGTAGTGGAGATGCGCGTGCGCACCGATGCATCGCGGCAGCTGGTCCGACGCGCAGCCCGCGCCATCGACCGAGGCCTGCCCGGGCGATTGGAATGTTCCATCGCCAAGCTTTATGCCGCGCAAGCCGCGCACGAGGTGGCCGACTTTGCGCTTGAGGTGCACGGCGGCATGGGCTATAGCGAGGACTATCCCATCGAGCGCATCTTCCGCGACACGCGGGGGGCGATCATCCCCGAGGGCACGACCGAGATCCAGACCTTGATCATCGGGCGCGAACTGCTGGGCATCTCCGCCTTTTCTGCCGGTGCCACGTGACATCGGCTTCTTCTTTCACAAGAGGTACTTCATGAGCGACCGCCTTCTCGACCGCATCGACGACTACGTCCTAGCCTATGAGGATCTGAACGTAGGCGACACCTTCACCACCACCGCCCGCACCGTCACCGAGGCCGACGTGGTCAATTTCGCCGGTCTTTCGGCGGACTACAACTCATTGCACGTCGATGCCGAGTTCGCCGGCGGCACGCCACACGGCGGGCGCATCGCGCACGGCCTTCTGGTGCTGGCTATCGCCTCGGGTCTGTGCACACGGCTGCCGGTGATGAAGTTCCTCGAGCCCTCCATCCTGGGTCTGGCCAATCTCGAGTGCAAGTTCCGCCTGCCCTGCAAGATCGGTGACACGCTGCATGTGCGCCTGTCAATCATCGACAAGCAGCCCGGCAAGAAGCCCGGCCGCGGTACCCTGGTCATGAGCCGGGTAGCGGTCAACCAGCGCGGAGAAGACATCATGGAAAGTACCTGGCACCTCGTCGTCAAGTCACGCATCGTTCCTTCAGGTTCAACAGCAGCATCATGAAAAATAGACAGTCATTCTCAAGCCGCATCGCATCTCTCGTCAAACTCATCGGATGGGTCGCCCTTGCCTCGGTGGCCGTTGCAGCGCCGCTCCCTGCCCAAGCACAGGCATATCCGAACAAGCCCATCCGGTTGATCGTACCGTTTCCACCGGCCGGCTCCACAGACATCGTGGCGCGCACGGTGGCCGAGCGCCTCGGCGCTGCCCTGGGGCAGAACGTCATCATTGACAACAAGCCCGGCGCGACGGGCGCCATCGGTCTGGAAGCACTCGCCCGCGCCGAGCCCGACGGCTACACCATCGGTCTGGGAACCATCGGCAGCATCGCGATCAACCCGATGGTCAATCGCAAGCTGAGCTGGGATCCGGTGCGCGACTTCGCGCCGATTGGATATGTGGGCTCGACTCCGTTTGCGTTGCTCGTCAACCCGGGCGTGAAAGCCAATACGGTGGCGCAATTCATCGCGCTGGCAAAGGCGAAGCCCGGCAAGCTGACCTATGCCACGGGTGGTAACGGCGGCTCGCAGCATGTGGCAGCGGTGTTGCTGGAAGAAATGGCCGGCATCAGCATGACGCAAATCCCCTATAAAGGCAGCGGCCCCGCCCTCGTCGATCTCATGAGTGGGCAAGTGGATGCGCTGATCGAGCCAGCCGTGTCTGCAGCGCCGCACATCAAGTCGGGTAAAGTGCGCGCGCTGGCTTTGACCGGCCTGCAGCACTCACCGGGCTTTCCCGGCGTGCCGCTGGTGACCGACACCGTGCCGGGCTATGACGTATCCGCCTGGTTTGCGCTCTTCGCTCCGGCCAGGACACCGCACATCGTGATTGCCCGCCTCAATGAGGAACTGGACAAAGTCCTGCGCAATCCGCACGTGATAGATCGGCTCGGGCAAGTCGGCGTGGACGTGGCGCCTGCCAGCGCGGCCCAACTCGGTGAGTTCCTAAAAAGCGAAATTGCCAAATGGGACAAGATCGTCAAAAAGGCCAACATCACCGCAGAATGAAGCTGGCGCATCTCGAAATTACTCAAGGAGAATGCCTTGGAACTGGGTTTGAAAAGCAAGGTCGTTGTGGTCACAGGCTCGGGCCGCGGCATTGGCGCGGCCACCGCGCGCGCGTTCGCGGAAGAGGGCGCACGTGTGATGGTCACGGATATCGACCCGACTACGATGGCGGCAACTGTGGCGGCACTGAAGGCCGATGGCTTCAGCGCGCGAGGCATGGTCGCGGATGTGACCAAGTCGCAGGACGTAGAGCGACTGATGGCCGAAACCGTCAAACACTTCGGCACGGTGCATGTGCTTGTCAATAACGCAGGCTTCCCCAAGGATTCCTACCTGACCAAGATGCCCGAAAGTGATTGGGACCTGGTCACCGGGGTGATCCTCAAGGGCGCCTACCTGTGCTGCAAGGCCGCCGTGCCGCACATGATGGCGCAGAAATGGGGTCGCATCATCAACATCTCGTCTCGCGCGCACCTGGGAAACCCGGGGCAAAGCAATTACTCCGCCGCCAAGGCTGGCCTCATCGGGCTGACCCGGGCGCTGTCGTATGAAGAAGGCAAGTTCAATGTCACGGTGAACGCGGTGGCGCCCGGCTTCGTCGACACCGAGCTGATGCGCAGCCTGGCCAACTACGACATGATTCGCGAGAAGTGGCTTCAGGCTACGCCCATGCCGCGCTTGGGCGTGCCGCGCGACATTGCCGATGCAGTGCTTTTCCTGGCGTCGGAGCGCGCAGGCTTCATTACCGGCGAAGTGCTTCACGTAACCGGCGGCCGCTATTCCAACTGATGGGCGCGCCGGCTGCCTTATGAAGCGGAGGGACCTTCAAGGCGCCAGTGCACTCATGTGGGCGATTGCGGCGCTCAAGGCCTTGGCGTGGCGCTGCTCCAGCGGCTCCATGCGCGCCAACGGGCCCGCCACCGCCATTGCGTAGCACTCGCCACCCAGCATCACCGAACGCGCCAACGCCATCACGTCGTCCACGCTCTCTCCGCGCGTGGAATGCCAGCCGCGATCCTCGCCCGCACGAATATTGGCCAGCAGCTTCTTTGCGCTTGAAATGGTGTTGGGCGTGACCGCACTCAGGTCCAGCATGCCGACCAGTTCTACACGCTTCTCATTGGGCATCGCGCCCAAAAGTGCCTTGCCGAGCGCGCTTGAATGCAGTGAGCGCAAGGCGCTGACCTCGGCGCTGAAACGGATGGTTTTCTCGGACTCAACCACGTCCAGGTAAATGACAAACTTGTCCAGACGCTTGCCGAACACCACCGTCTCGCCGGTCTTGTCGCGCAAGGCCTCCAACAGGGGTGACACTTTCATGAGAATAGGGTCGCGCGCGAGTAAGCTGCGCGCCAGGTCAAACAAACGGCGCGTGGGATAGTGCATGCGTTGGGTACCCACTTCGCACAGGTAACCGCGCAATGTAAGTGTGCGGACCAATCCGTGACAGCTGCTCACCGGGATGTCGACGGCCTTGGCCAGCTCGGACAGATTGAGAGGACGACCCACTCGGTTGAAGGCCTCGAACATGTCAAGCGTTCTGTCGGCGGCTTTGACCCGCTTTTCTGTCGCCATGTCGGAGCTTTTCTGGAATGAGTTGATCGAGAACGAAAGGAGTGCTTAATATTAGCGTGTTGACGCCCCTGAATAGATAGATGATTGCCTGTAATCCGGCGAAGATGAACCGTTCCGAAGTCCAATGCGGAGCAGGTCGCCAAAGTGCGCCGCATTCTGGAGGAAGGCGGATTCAAGATTGGTACGCCAGACGAAGCGAGAACGCTGCTCCAGCTCTAGGGCGGCAACAACGTCGGTTTCTAGGCGTTGACGGCCGCTTCCCGAAAATCCAACCGGCGGACATCGAAGCGCGTGGCGCTTTCGGGAATTCCCTCGAGTTAGGGGAGACGGGTAGTCTGTTTGTCGAGGCCGGCCAAACGTTGACCATTCAAGCTGGAATTTGCCGATTCAAAATTGAAAGATCCTGAAGCTGCTTGCATGTCGACCGCCGGTCCTTGGAGGGCGACCGAGGCAAGGGCCAAGCATCCCGCGCGGAGGATCCGAAACTGGTATTTCATCAACGTGCTCCTCACAGGAAGATACTCGCGCACGCACTTTGCGAGATGGTCCACACCAAGCCGTAACTGAGTCAGCCCCGAAAAAGGGCGAAAAATTTCCGGGATCATGCCTTCCCCGCAGATCCCGTTCAAACCGAGCAGTACCGCTCCTGAATGGCGGGATCGGCCAGCAGGGCGCTGGCGACGGCCTCGTGGACCACGACGCCGTGGTCGATGATGTAGGCCCGGTCCGAGACGCTCAGCGCGCGCTCCACATTCTGCTCGACGAGCAGAATGGTGGTCCCGGAGCGCTTCAGGCGGATGAAGAGTTCGAACATCTCGTCGACCATGACTGGCATGATCCCTTCGGAGGGCTCATCCAGGACGATCATCTTGGGCTTGGCCATCAGCGCCCGGGCGATCGCCAGCATCTGCTGCTCCCCGCCGGACATGGACGTGGCCTCCTGGTCGAGCCTCTCCTTGAGCCGGGGGAACGTCTGGGCGACTTCATCGATCTGGGCGGCTGCATCGCTGCGCCCGGCGCTCGCGATGATTCCCAGCTGCAGGTTCTCCCGCACCGTCAGGCCGGCGACGATGCGCCGGTCCTCCGGCACGTAGGCCAGCCCCAGATGGAACCGGGTGTGCGCCCCCAGGCCGATCAACTCCCGGCCCTCGAACCGCGCGCTTCCCCGCGTCTTTGCGACCAGCCCCATCAGCGTGACGATCTCTCCGGGGCGCACGTGCAGGGACAGGTCCTGAACCACGTGGCTGTGGTCGTACCAGGCGTTGAGCTTGTCGATCTGAAGCATGGTGGGGTAGCTGTCAGCCCAGGTGCCCAAGGGCCTTCAGGATCTTCTCGGGGGTGACCGGCTGCGACCAGACCTGGGCGCGTAACGGTGACAGCGCGTCGTTGATCGCATTCATGACGGCCGCTGGCGCCCCCGCGGTTCCCGCTTCGCCCGCGCCCTTGGCGCCGAGCTGGCTGCTGCGCGTCGGTGTCTGCACGTGTTCCACCTCGATGTCCGGCATCTCCGCGCTCATCGGAACCAGGTAGTCGGCCATGCTGGCATTGCGCATCAGGCCTTCGTCGTCATAGAGGCACTCCTCCAGAAGCGCGCCTCCGATGCCCTGCACGATCGCTCCACGGATTTGCTCGTCCACCAACGACGGGTTGATCAGGCGGCCGCAGTCCTCGACCGCCCAGTGCTTGAGCAGCTTGACGAATCCGGTCTCCGTGTCGACCTCGACATAGGATGCTTGCACGCCATTCGTGAAAATGAACGGGTAGTCGCGTTGCACATAGTGGCGCGTCACCATCAGCTCAGGCTTGAAGCCGGCCGGCAAGGTGTCGCTGCGAAAGTAGGCCACCCGCCCCACTTCGGACAGCGGCAGAAGCTGCTCGCCGCCGGTGGCGTCGACCACCTGCCCCCGATACACCCTCAGCGTGTCGGGCGTGCGGCTGAGCAGTGCCGCTGCGACCAGCAGGATGTTGTGACGCAGATCCTGGCCGGCGAGCAGGACGGCCTCGCCACCGACCCCCGCACCACGGGAGGCCCAGGTCCCCCCTCCGTACGGCGTCACGTCGGTATCGCCAGTCACCACGCGAACAAGGGTCAGGTCCACGCCCACCGCGTCGGCAGCGATCTGCCGGAAGATTCCCTCCGAACCCTGCCCCTGCTCACCCACGCTGACCATCACGGTCACGGCTCCAGACGGTTCCATGCGGATGGTCGCGCCGTCCTGGGAGCTGATGCGAGCACCGCCAACGCCGTAGAACGCGGCACTCGGGTTGGTCAGCTCGATCAGCGTGGCAAAGCCAATCCCCCGATAGATGCCCTGCCGGCGCAGTGCCTGCTGTTCCGCCCGCAGCCCTTGGTAGTCGATCATGCGTTCGATCTTCGCGAGGCAGGCTTCGTGCGAGAGCGCCTCCAGCCGGATTCCGCTCGCGCCGGTGGCCGGATAGGCGTCATCGGGAATGACGTTTCTGCGCCGCATCTCCAGCGGATCGAGGCCGATCTTGCGGGCCGCCAGGTCGACCAGCCCCTCCGTCACCGCGCAGGCCACCGGGTGGCCGACACCGCGGTACTGGCAGGTCGGCGTCTTGTTCTGGAACACGACGTTGAGCCTGGCCCGGTATTGCTTGTGGCGGTAAGGGCCGCCCACGAGGTTGACAACCTGGTTGCCCTCGATCGCGCTGGTCCGCGGAAACATCGAATAAGGTCCGATGCCCGTCAGGTCGTCGATTTCGAAGGCGAGGATTTCGCCGGCCTGCGTGACGGCGATCCGCCCCTTGATCCGATGGTGCCTGGCATGGATGTCGCTGATGAAGGACTCCAGCCGGTCGGCGACGTACTTCACCGGCCGCCTGCACAGCATCGACAGCGCGACAGTCGCGAAATCGTCAGGGTAGGCGTGCACCTTGATGCCGAACGAGCCCCCCACGTCCTTGCACAGCACCCGCACCTGGTTTTCCTGCAGATCGAACTGGCGTGCGTACAGGTCCTGCATCATGTGCGGCGCCTGGCAGGAGTGGTAAACCGTGAGGCGCTGCTCGGCCGCGTTCCAGTCGGCGACCTGGCTGCGCGGCTCGAGCGTCACGCCGGTGTGGCGGCCGAACTCGAACGTGGCCTCCTGGACCGCATCGGCGCGCGCGAACGCCTCGTCGACCGCTCCGGTGTCCAGGGACCGGGTAAAGCACAGGTTGTCTCCAAGCTCCGGATGAACAAGAGGTGTTTCGGGCGCCAGAGCGGTCTCCATGTCGACGACCGCGGGAAGGCGTTCGAACTCCACCACCAGGACGTCCAGGCCGTCCTCGGCCTGCTCGCGGGTCTCCGCCACGATTGCCACCACCGGTTCACCCTGCCAGCAGGCACGCTCGAGCGCGAGCGGATACTGCGGCGCTGACTTCATTCCGGCCAGGTGGCCGAGCGTCGCGACCCAGGGCTTGCAGAGCCTGGCAATGTCGTGACCATCGGCCACCAGGATGACGCCGGTCACGGCGCGGGCCGCCGCTGCGTCGATGCGGGTGATCCGGCAGTGGGCGACCGGGCTGCGCCAGTACACAACGTGCGCCAGCCGTGGCAGCTCGATGTCGTCTGCGAAGCAGCCCTGTCCCTCGACCAGCCGCCGGGCACTCGGCCGCTCGCTGTTGGTTCCGATGTAGCGCTGGTCTTGCACCACGTCCCGCAGCCGGCCGGGCTGCTCGCGGGTCGCTGGCGGCCGCTCCTTGACCTCCACGGCCTCCAGCTGCGCAGCACAGTCGGATCCGGAGCGCGCTCCCAGAATGGTTGCGGATGTCATGTTGCCTCCCTTGCCGCGCGAAGGCGCATGGCGAGCGTGTCGCACACCGCATCCACGATCGCCTGGTAACCGGTGCAGCGACAGTAGTTGCCGCTCATCCACTGACGCACCTCTTCCCGACTGGCGTCGGGCTTGTGCTCCAGCAGCTCCCTGGCCGCCATCACCATGCCCGGCGTGCAGAAGCCGCATTGCAGCGCATTGCGGCGCACGAACGCGTCCTGCAGGTCGCGCACGTCCCCGTCCTCGGACAGTCCCTCGATCGTTCGCACGCTCTTTCCATGTGCCTGCACCGCGAGCGTGAGACAGCCGCGGACGATCTTGCCGTCCAGCTCCACGGTGCAGGCACCGCACACACCGTGCTCGCAGCCCAGGTGGGACCCCTTGAGGCCGCAATCCTGCCGCAGGAAGTCGACCAGGTGGCGCCGCGGCAGGACAGGCTTCTCAACGGTCTGGCCGTTGACCGTGAGCTTCAGGAAGTGGGTCGTGGTCATGGGGTCCTGTTCGCTCCGGCCGACAAAGCGCGCCTGCTGGCGCCGGCGGCGGTGAGCATGCGCCGTGCGAGCACGGCTGCCAGCTGCCGCTTGGCAGGGGTTCCGTGGGTCAGGTCTGCCGGCGGGTCAAGCTCCTCGCGCAAGATCGACTCCGCCTGCGCTATCGACTGCTGGTCCAGCGCTGCGCCTATCAGGCTTTGCTCGGCCCGTGGCACCCGCACCGGTGTGTTGCCCATCCCGAGGAACGCCATGCGGACCGATTCGACCACCGCGCCGGAAAAGCGGGCAGCAACCGCCACGCCGGCGACGGCGTAATCGCCGTGACGGCGCGCCAACTCGTCAAATCCGAACCAGTCGGCTGCGGTCGCAACGGCGACGTCCGCGCCCACCACGATTTCGTCGGCCTGGAGGTCCGTCGTGTACAGGTCCTGGAAGAACGCACCAGCCGGGATGCGCCGCCGGCCGCGCGGCCCCTGGACCACGACCACGCCGTTCAGTGCTGCCAGGCAGCACGGCCATTCGGCAGCGGGGTCCCCAAACGCGATCGAGCCGCCCCAGGTGCCGGCGTTGCGAATGGCAGCGTGCGCGATGTGCGGCGCCGCAGCGCAGAGCATCGGCGCGTGTTCAGCCACCAGCGGCGATGCGGCCACTTCCGCATGGGTGGTCAGCGCGCCGATGGAGAGCTGGCCGGAGCCCAACGCGATGCCGCGTAGCGCCTCGATGCCCGTGATGTCGATCAGCAGCGCCGGCATGGACAGCCGCATGTTGAGAGTCGCAAGCAGGGTCTGGCCGCCGGCCAGAATCCTGGCGTCATCCCCATGCCGCACCAGCAGTTCGAGCGCCTCGTCGACGCTCGTGACCTTGATGTAATCGAAGTCGGGTGATTTCATCCTGCCCGTCCGAACACAAAGGCACCGATCGCCACCCCGATCCCGGTGGACAGCATGCCCATCAGGAACCACAACAGCCGCGCACCCTCCCCGCTTCCGGGCATGACGCTGGCGACAGCTGCAATGGCTGCAGGCGGCGGCTGGGTGGGCGCCACGGCGTTCAGGGGGCCATCGGTGGCGGCCGCCACCGCCCCGCCAGTCATGCGGTCACGAAAGGCGGAGAAGAACTGGTTGGCCAGCTGCCGGGCCGAAGAGTCGATGAGCCGGCCCCCGATCTGCCCCAGTTTCCCGCCGACGGATGCGTTCACCGAATAGGACAAGCTGGTTTCGCCGTTGTCGTCATCGAGCAGCTTGACGCGGGATTGCCCGGACGCCATTCCGGCGGCACCGCCCGAGCCCTCGAAGGCCAGGACACAGCTTTCCGGCTGATGCACCTCCGACAGCGTGACTCGCCCGGAAAAGCGCGCACGTACCGGGCCCACCTTGACCATGAGCTGCACGCGCCTGACCAGCAGGGATTCATCGATGACCTCTTCGCAACCGGGGATGCACGCCCTGAGCACCTCGGAATCGTTCAACGCTGCCCAGACGGCATCGCGCGATGCCGCTATCGTGACCTTGCCTGTCAGTTCCATGTGGTTATCCCGCCAAGGTTTCACCGGTGTACCGCCCCCGGCAATAATTTCGTTGGTCTCCCGACCGGCTGCGGGATTTCCCCAAGACGGCTGTTGACCAGTTGGTAAAGAATGTACCCATGCTTGCCACTTTGGTAAACAGCGAAGGGCCTCGGGGAAACCCTGAGGCATCAGTCTCCCGCCGAACTCCCCGCATGAGCGCCGAGGAGCGCGAGCGCCACATCGTGTCTGGCGCCATCTCCTTCTTCGCCGAGCACGGACTCAACGCGCAGATGCGCGACCTGGCGAAAGCGATCGGCGTCACCCACACCCTGGTCTACCACTATTTCACGACCAAACAGGAACTGGTCGACCGGGTGTTCCACGAGGTGTTCGAGGGCCGGTGGAATCCGGACTGGGAGCAGCTGCTGGACAGCAGGGACATCCCGGTTCCGGACAAGCTCACGCGTTTCTACGTCGAGTACGCGCGCACCGTCCTGACACGCGATTTCGTGCGGATCCTGCTGTTTTCCGGTTTGACCGATCAAAGCATCACGAACCGGTTTTTCCCCCTGCTGGGCCAGCGCCTTTTTCCACGGCTGATCCGTGAAACGCGACGTTTCCGCGGCAGCACCAGCCGGGTCAAGACCACCGCCCGCGAGCATGAACTGCTGATGGGCCTGCACGGCGGAATCTTCTATGGCGGCCTGCGCCGCTTCGTCTATGGGCAGGCGCTTCATCCCGACATGCCACCGTTCGGCGACGCGTCGGTGATCTGCGACCAGGTCTTGGGCTATCTGTCGGCCAGCGTTGTCCTGCCTCCTCCCGCGGGGCCGGCCGCCTCCTGTCGACCAAAGCGCAGCCGGACAGCACGCTGAACATCACCAAAGGACAAGACCATGGCCTTGACACTGAACCACTTCTCGATTCGCACCACCGACCTGCAGACCACCCGCAATTTTTATGAGAACGTTCTGGGGCTGACCGTCGGCCCCCGGCCGGACTTCCCGTTCCCCGGACTGTGGATGTACCGGGGCGGCCACGACGACGTGGCCAACGCGGTGGTCCACATCATCGCAATGGATCCAGACGATGCCGAGGGTCTGAAGAAGTACCTTGGCGACCGGGACGCCTCCTCGCTGCGCGGCAGCGGCGCCGTCGACCACGTCGCCTTCTTTGCCGATGGCCTGGCCGGCATGCTGGCGCACCTGCAGCGCCAGGGCGTCACCCCGCGCCAGAGGACGGTCCCTTCGATCGGCCTGCACCAGCTGTTTCTCGACGACCCGAATGGCGTGGTGATCGAGCTGAACTACCCGGCATCGGAGCGCGCCGCTCTGCCCGGGTAACGCATTCATGGCCCGCATCCTCATCGTCGGCGGCTCACTGGCCGGCCTGTTCGCAGGCAACATGCTGCTGCGCGACGGCCACGACGTGCGGATCATGGAGCGGTCGGCCACCCCGCTGGACGGCCGCGGAGCGGGCATTGTGACGCACCTGGCGCTCAATGATGCCCTCCTGAAAGCGGGGCTCACCAACCTCGACGGCCTGGGCGTCGAGGTCACCCGGCGGATCGTCCTGGCCCCGGACGGGGCGGTTGACCAGGCGCTTGCGACCCAGCAGGTCTTGACCTCCTGGAGCCGCCTTTATTCATTTCTCAAGGGCCTGTTTCCGCAGGAGCGCTACATCCACGATGCGTCCTTTGTGGAGCTGCGCGAGAGCACCGGTGAAGTCCACGTGACGCTACGCCGCAGCGGCACCGAAGTGATCGAGGCCGCCGATCTCCTGATCGGGTGCGACGGCATCCGCTCCAGCGTGCGAGGCCAGCTCTGGCCCGGCGTGCGTTCACAGTACGCGGGCTACATCGCGTGGCGCGGGATTTGCGAAGAGACGGATCTGTCCGCGGCTGCGAGGGAAACCCTGTTCGACGCCTTTGCCTTCGGGTTGGGCAACGATGAGCAGATCCTGGGCTACCCGGTGGCTGGACGCGGTGACACCACCGAGCATGGCAGGCGCCGCTACAACACGGTCTGGTACAGGAATGCGCCGCCAGGTCCTGTGCTTG
>JANXVP010000003.1 GCA_025351615.1 Ramlibacter sp.
CGCCCCATGTCCGTCGAAGTACCCGCCCCTCGCCATATCCGCCTCACCTCCCACGCCGGGGGTTTCGGCGCCCTGCCGCTGCAGTGGGGCGTGGCCATGCCGACCGAGCGCGGCCCCGTGGTCGGCACCACCACCAGCCGCTCGCATCGCAATGTGATCGGCACCCACAGCGGCTCGTACAGCGTGTACCGGGCGCTGGCCGTCGCTGCCGGTGCGCTGTCGCGCGACCATCGCGCCGACCTGACCAACACCTCGCCGACCGACATCATCGGCCCGTATCCTCAATGGAGCTCGCCGGGCAAAATCGTCAGTCTCGACCCCTGGGGCGCGACCGTTTCCGATGTGTTTGCGACCGAACTGGCGGCGGGCTACGACATCCGTCCCACCATCGCCGTCACCAAGGCCCATGTGATCCTGCCGGAGGTGATCGAAGCCCTGCAAAGCGGCCGGATCAAGGCCGACGGCAAGTTCCTCACCGCCGGCGGCGCCGCGATGGTGACCAAAGTCGCGATCGAGCCGGTCTGGTGGCTGCCGGGCGTTGCCCAGCGCTTCGGTTGCACGGAAGCCGCCCTGCGCCGGGTGCTGTTCGAGGAAACCGGCGGCATGTACCCGGAACTGGTCACGCGCAGCGACCTGGAGGTGTTCCTGCCGCCGATCGGCGGGCAGACGCTCTACATCTTCGGCGACCCGCACGACCTCGCAAATCCAGCGGTCGAGCTCACGGCCCGCGTGCACGACGAATGCAACGGCTCGGACGTGTTCGGTTCGGACATCTGCACCTGCCGCCCGTACCTGACGCATGCGATTGAAGAATGCATCCAGGGCGCGCAGCGAGGCGGCGTGGGTCTGGTCGCCTATTCGCGCAAGGAAGGCCGGGCGCTGGGCGAGGTCACCAAGTTCTTGGTTTACAACGCGCGCAAGCGCCAGGTCGGCGGCGACACGGCCGACAATTACTTCGCGCGAACCGAGTGCGTGGCTGGTGTGCAGGACATGCGCTTCCAGGAATTGATGCCCGACGCGCTGCACTGGCTGGGCATTACGAAGATCCACCGGCTGGTGTCGATGAGCAACATGAAGTTCGACGCGATCACCGGCTCGGGGATCGAGATCGGCGAGCGCGTCAACATTCCCGACTCGCTGATCCCCGAAGACGCCAAGGTGGAGATGGACGCCAAGAAGGCGGCCGGCTATTTCACGCCCGGCCCGGTGCCGGATGCCGAGGAGCTGAAAAAGGCCAAGGGCCGGGGGCTGGCGCAATGACCGCTGGCACCGTGAGCCACGCCCAGGCCGAGCGCGCAGCCGAGATTCTGCGCACCACCCAGGCCATCCGGGAACGCTCAGGCCAACTGCTGGCACGTGCTCGCCGCGGCGAATCGCAGTGGTGGTCGGTGAATGACGAGCGCATCGCCGACGCGTCGCACGCCGTTGTCGCAGCCACCAAAGAGCGCTATCCCAAGCTGCACGTTCCCTTCCACAGCCGCTGGCGCCACTTTGAAGCCGGGGGCATCGACCGCAAGGCCGAACTCGACCGCCTGCTCAAGGGCCAGGACGCGACGCTGCGCGCCCATGCCATGATCGACCTGACCGTGATCAGCGTGCTGCTCGACGCCGGCGCTGGCCCCGACTGGAAGTACGTCGAACCTGCCAGCGGCAAGACCTTCACCCGCTCCGAAGGGCTCGCGGTCGCCAGCTTTCACGCGTTCGTCGGCGGGCTCTTTTCCAGCGACAAGGATCGTCCGCTGCAAGCCGACTCCGCTGGCTTGCGCGCACTGGTCACCGATCACCTGGCCGCGGTCTTCCAGGTGAGCGACTCCAATCCGATGGTGGGCCTGGAAGGACGGGCGATCCTGCTGCACCGGCTGGGCGAAGCCATGTCCGAACAGCCGGAAGCGTTCGGCGACGACGGGCGGCCCGCCGGCCTGTTCGACATGCTGGTGACGCCGCATGGCTCGCAGGTGCCGAACACCGCCGACCTGGCTGCGCACGACATCCTGTCGCAGCTCCTGATGACGCTGTCGGGCATCTGGCCGTCCGACAACAGCATTGGCGGCATTGCGCTGGGCGACTGCTGGCGCCATGCCGCCGTCAGGGGCGAAGGCGCCTCCGACGGCTGGATTCCTTTCCACAAACTGTCGCAATGGCTGACCTACTCGCTGCTGGAGCCTTTCGCGTGGGCGGGCGTGAACGTGCGCGGGCTGGACGCCCTCACAGGCCTGCCGGAATACCGCAACGGCGGCTTGTTGATCGACACCGGCGTGCTGGTGCTGAAAGACCCGGCGCTAACCGCCGCGGTGTGGCGACCCGGCGACGAATTGATCGTCGAATGGCGCGCGCTGACCGTGGCCCTGCTGGACGAACTGGCAACGCATGTGCGCAGGGAGCTGGGGCTGGACGAGCAGCATCTGCCGCTGGCGCGGGTGCTCGAAGGCGGCACCTGGGCGGCGGGCCGCGCGTTGTCGCAGCGCCTGCGCGGCGGCCTGCCGCCACTCACAATCGCCAGCGACGGCACAGTGTTTTGAAAATCGACCGTCATTCCCGCGCAGGCGGGAACCCAGAGCGCCCTGGATTCCCGCCCCCCGCCTCCGCTGGGGCAGGCGTGGCGGGACTGACAAAAAAGCAAATGCCCTTTAAAGGTTCAGAGCCATGAGCAACGTCCACCTGATCGACCACCCGCTGGTGCAGCACAAGCTGACCCTGATGCGCAAGAAGGAGGCCAGCACCAACAGCTTCCGGCGCCTGCTCAACGAGCTGGCGATGCTGATGGCCTACGAGGTGACGCGCGACATGGCGATGCAGGACATCGAGATCGAGACGCCGATGGAGAAGATGACCGCGAAGGTAATCGACGGCAAGAAACTGGTGTTCGTCTCGATCCTGCGCGCCGGTACCGGCATCCTGGACGGCATGCTGAGCGTTGTGCCGGGGGCGCGGGTCGGCCACATCGGCCTGTACCGCGACCCCAAGACGCTGACGGCGGTGGAGTACTACTTCAAGATGCCACAGGACATGCACGAGCGCGACGTCGTGGTGGTCGACCCGATGCTGGCCACCGGCAATTCGGCCATCGCGGCCGTCGAGCGGCTCAAGGAGCTGCGTCCCAAGTCGATCAAGTTCGTCTGCATCCTGACCTGCCCCGAAGGCGTCGCCGCCTTGCAAAAGGCCCATCCCGACGTGCCGATCTACACCGCCGCCATCGACCGCCAGTTGAACGACCACGGCTACATCCTGCCCGGCCTGGGTGACGCGGGCGACCGTATTTTCGGCACCAAGTAAGTGTCGATGACCTGCCTGCCGCGGCTGGCCGCCGCTTTCCTGTGCCTGGTGCTGGCCGGCGCTTCGGTCGCCGCGCCTTTCACGCCGTCCAATGACAGCGAGGTGGTCGAACGCCTGCCCGGCGGCGCCAGTGATCCAGCCGTGCGGCGCGTCGATTCCCTGCGTAAACAACTGGCGGCCCGGCCCGGCGACGGCACGCTGCGGCTGGAGATTGCGCGGCGCTACTTCGAGCTGGCGATGGCGCAGGGCGATCCGCGCTTCGTCGGCTACGCGTCGGCCACCCTCGCGCCCCTGATGGCGACCGCCGACAACAACGCCGGCTACTGGCTGCTGCGCGGCATGATCGAGCAGTACAGCCACGATTTCCCGGCCGCGGTGGCCAGCCTGGACCGCGCGTCCAAGATCGATCCGGCCAGCGCCGAGCCGCTGGCCTGGCGATCCGCCATCGACATGGTGCAGGCGCGCTATCCGCAGGCCATGGCCGAATGCAAGCAGCTCGCCGCCCTGGTGCAGCCCTTGTTCGGCACGGGTTGCACGGCTTATGTCGAGGCGACCACCGGTCAGCTGTTGCCGGCCTACCAGCATCTGGCGCAGGCGCTGGCTGCGGCGGCCAAAGCCGAGCCGCAGCTGCGGGTCTGGGCTTTAACCCGGCTCGCCGACATGGCGCAGCGGCTGCAGCGCCCCGACCAGGCCGAAGCGCACTTTCGCGAGGCCCTGCGGCTCGGCATCAACGACCAGTACCTGCTCGGGGCGTATTCCGACTTCCTGCTCGATCGCGGTCGGCCGGCCGAGGTGGAGAAGCTGCTGGCTCAGTGGGAGCGTTCCGACGTGCTGCTGCTGCGCCTCGCGCTTGCCGGCGCCGCGCTCAAGGACGCGCAAGCTTCCGGCTGGGCCAACCAGTTGCGCGATCGGTTCCAGGCGGCGGGTCTGCGCGGGGACCGGCTGCACGAGCAGGAGGCGGCGCGCTTCGAGCTGGACCTGGAAGGCCATCCCAAAGAAGCACTGGCGCTGGCGGTTCGCAATTACACCGTGCAAAAGGAGCCGCGCGATGCCGAGGTGCTGCTGCGCACTGCCCTGGCCGCAGGCGACGCAAAAGCGGCGCAACCCGCATTGGACTGGCTGCGCAGCAGCCGCTACGAAGACCCCCGCATGACCAGGCTCGCAGAGCAGCTGGCCGCCCTGGGAGCGAAGCGATGAAGCGATGAAGCGCTGGATCGCCCTGCTGCTCGGGCTGCTGCTGG
>JANXVP010000105.1 GCA_025351615.1 Ramlibacter sp.
CCGATCCCGGTGGTGCCGGCAGCGCATTACACCTGCGGCGGCATCCAGACCGACCTGTCCGGTCGAACCGACCTGCCGGGCCTGCATGCCGTCGGCGAAACCGCGTACACCGGACTGCATGGCGCCAACCGCCTGGCCAGCAACTCGCTGGTGGAATGCATGGTCTTCGCGCATGCCGCCGCCCAGGACATCCGGGCCCACGCGCTGCCTCCCGTGCCGACCCTGCCGGCGTGGGACGAGAGCCAGGTGACCGATGCCGACGAATCGGTCGTGATCTCCCACAACTGGGAGGAGTTGCGCCGCTTCATGTGGGACTACGTCGGCATCGTGCGGACCAACAAGCGGCTGGAGCGCGCGTCGCACCGAATCCGGCTGCTGCAGGAAGAGATTCAGGAGTTCTACAGCGCCTTCCACATCTCCCGCGACCTGCTGGAACTGCGCAACCTGGTGCTGGTCGCGGAGCTGATCGTCCGCTCCGCCCAGTCGCGCCACGAAAGCCGCGGTCTGCACTTCAGCCGCGACTATCCGCAGCTCGATCCGAATTCGAAGCCGACCATTCTGGTCCCCTGACGCCAGAAGCGGTGTCATCCCCGGCTTGACCCGGGAATCCAGACTGCTCCGAGCAGCCTAGGCTGCACCGATGTTCGGCACCAGGGCTCCAGCCGCCTGGCCGGACTGCTTCAACGCCGCCGTGAAGGCCAGCATGCGGTCGATCGGCAGGCGGGCTCTCAGGCCCAGCGCGGGATCGACGAAGACTTCGTTGGCGCCGGTTTCCAGCACATGGGCCAGGCCCGCCAAACCGTTCATGGCCATCCACGGGCAGTGCGCGCAGCTCTTGCAGGTGGCGCTGTTGCCCGCCGTCGGGGCTTCGATGAAAATCTTCCCGGGGTTCAGCGTCCGCAGCTTGTGCATCATCCCGTTGTCTGTCGCGACGATGAATTCCTTCGCGTCCATCTCGCGCGCCGCCTTCAGGATGCCGGAGGTAGAGCCAACCGCATCGGCCAACGCCACCACATCGGCCGGCGACTCCGGGTGCACCAGCACCTTGGCGCCCGGATAATCTCTTTTCAGCGCCTCCAGCTCGAATGCCTTGAACTCGTCGTGGACGATGCAGGACCCACTCCAGAACACCATGTCGGCGCCGGTCTCGCGCTGGATGTAGCCGCCCAGGTGCTTGTCGGGCGCCCACAGGATCTTGTGGCCCTTGGCGCTGAGCGCGCCGACGATGTCCAGGGCGCAGCTCGAAGTCACCAGCCAGTCGGAGCGCGCCTTCACCGCGGCGCTGGTGTTGGCGTAGACCACCACCGTGCGGTCCGGATGCTGGTCGCAGAAAGCGCTGAACTCGTCGATCGGGCAGCCTAGGTCGAGCGAACAGGTGGCATCCAAGTCCGGCATCAGCACCCGTTTTTCCGGCGACAGGATCTTGGAGGTTTCGCCCATGAACTTGACACCGGACACCACCAGCGTCTGCGCCGGGTGGTCGCGGCCGAAGCGCGCCATCTCGAGCGAGTCGCTGACGATGCCGCCGGTTTCCTCCGCCAAATCCTGCAGATCGGGATGCACGTAGTAATGCGAGACCATCACCGCGTTGCGCTCCTTGAGCAGGCGGCGGATCCTGTCCTTCAGGGTCGCACGTTCGTCCGGCGCCGGCTCGGGCGGAATGCGAGCCCAGGCGTGCTTGGTGTCGCACGTGTTGCCGGGCAACGGATGCTCGTACTCGACGTCGAAGATCGGGATGACGGCGCTCATTTCAGCTCTTTCAAACGCATGGAAAAGTCGATGGCCTCGACGTCCTTGGTCAAGCCACCGATGGAGATGCGGTCGACGCCGGTTTCGGCGAGGGCGCGCACGCTGTCCAGCGTGACGCCGCCGGAAATTTCGAGAATCGCCCGGCCCGCATTGAAGCGCACGGCTTCACGCAACGTCGGCAGTTCCATGTTGTCCAGCAGGATCATGGTCGCGCGGGCCGCCAGCGCTTCTTCCAGCTGCGCCAGGGTCTCCACCTCGATCTCGACGAAGCTCGCCTGCGCCGCAACCCCGGCGGCAGCCTGCAGCACCGGTGCGACGCCACCCGCCGCTGCAATATGGTTTTCCTTGATCAGGACCGCGTCGTACAGGCCGATGCGGTGATTGACGCCGCCGCCCGTTCGCACCGCGTATTTCTGAGCCATCCGCAATCCAGGCAGCGTCTTGCGCGTGTCGACGATCTGGGCGCGCGTGCCGCGGACCGCTTCCACATAAAGAGCGGTCTTCGTGGCCACGGCGCTGAGCAACTGGAGGAAGTTGAGCGCAGTGCGCTCGGCGGTGAGCAGGCTGCGGGCCGAGCCCTCGACCTCCAGCACCACCTGGTCGGCAGTGCTGCGCTGGCCTTCGGACACCAGCCACCGGATCTGCAACTCCGGGTCAACCTGCCGCAAGCTGGCTTCGACCCACGGCGCGCCGCAGATCACAGCCGCCTCGCGCACCAGGACGCGGGCTCGCGCACGCGCGGCCGCGGGCACCAGGGCTGCTGTCAGGTCCCCGCTGCCCACGTCCTCGGCCAGCGCACGCGCGCTGTCGGCGCAGGCCACTTCGGCCACAGCAGAAGGAGAAAAATCGAAAGCGGCAGTCATCCGGCAAGCATAGCGGCATCGCCCGCGCGGTGCCGGCACGCGCGCCCGGACATTGACAGCGGTGGGGCTGAACCCCAGCCAGGCGGCTCTGGGCCTTGTGGCGTAATGGCCGCCTGCCGCAAGCGCATCTCCCGCCCTCTTCAAGAACCCGATTCTCATGCCCTTGAAAGCCACTTCCCTGCGCCGCCAGATCATCGTCGGCGCGCTCTTTGGCCTGGCGCTGATCGGTGGCGCGGTCCGCTACTACGCGCCCAATCCCTCTTTAACCCGCGACATGGGCAACCTGCTGCTGGTGCTTTGGGTGCCGGCCATCGGCAACGTCATCGCGTTTGTCGTGCGTCAAGTCCGCGAGCGACGGGCATCAACTCCCGCCTTTGCCGCGGGCCAGCACTTTGCGCCGCAGCTGTCGGTGGAATTGACGCCGCTCGCGCCTCAGCTTCGCACGGCCCTGGGCCAATTGGATCCGCGTCAGGATCACTGCATGCTGGTGCTGGGCACCGACGGCTTCACCGCCCGCATCTCGCGGCCGCTCGCCGGCTGGCTGAACCAAGGCCAGGCGCAGTGCCTGCAACTCGAATTCCTGCGGCCAGCAATGGCTCTTCCGCGTTTTTCGGCAGGAACAGGCTTCCGGGTCCTCGCCGGAACCACCGTGGTGGGTGAAGGGCGTGTGCTGGCGCGGCTCGGCTAGCGAACGGCGCGACACCGGGGAGTTGGCCTGGACCCTCAATCCCGCTGCAGAGCGGTCATCAGGCGTTCCGGCGTCAACGGCAGATGCCTTGCACGCACCCCAAGCGCATTGGCGAGGGCGTTGCCGATTGCACCGGCGGTGGGGCCGGCGGCACACTCCCCCACCCCCAGAGGCGGCAAATCCGGGTGCGCGATGACCTCGACGCTCAGCACCCTGGGCAACTCGTCGAAGTTCAGGATCGGGTAGTCCGCCCAGTCGCGCGTCGTCACGCGGTCTCCCGCGTCCCACTGGACCGCTTCCTTCAACGTCCAGCTCGCTGCCTGCAGCACGCCGCCCTCGATCTGGTTGACCAGGCCATCCGGATGCACCACTTCGCCGGCGTCGACAGCGACCCAGATGCGGTCGAGCACGATCCGGTCTGTGACTTCCAGTTCGACCACAACGGCGCAGTAAGCGCTGCTGTTCTTGTAGCGTGCCAGGCCCAGGCCCCGGCCGCGCACCGCGCCGTCCCGCAGTGCCGGCGGCTTCTCGCGATGCCATCCGGCTGCGGCCGCCGCTGTCTGCAGCACGGCGATGGCACGCGGATCGTCGAGGTGCGCCAGGCGAAACGCGAGCGGGTCCTGGCCGGCCAGCGCCGCCAGTTCATCCATGCAGCTTTCAATTGCAAACACGTTGGCATACGCACCCAGGGCACGCAGTGCCGAGGTGCGCAACACGGGCGTCCTGGTGAGGTGGTAGGCGATCCGGCGGGACGGCATGGCGTAGATCGGCACCGCATTGCGCTGTCCACCCCCCGCCGGCAGCGGGAAGTCGCGCAGTGCCGGGCGTGCGGCGGGCGGGTCGCGCAGCGTGCTGGCGAGGCAGGACAGCTGCGCAACGATGCCGGGCCGCTGCACATGGCTGTGGCTCCAGACGTCGTGCTGCCACTGCACGATGCGGCCTTGCGCATCCAGCCCGGCGTCGATGTGGATCGACATCGCCGACCCCAGCGGCGACCAGGCAAACTCATCGGCGCGCGACCATTGCAGGCGCACCGGACGCCCGGCTGCCCGGGCCAGGATGGCCGCGTCGATCGCAGCATCGTCCGCGCCGTTGTGACCGTAGCAACCGGCACCATCGGCATGGACCACGGTGACCTGTCCGATGTCGATGCCGAAGAACACAGCCAGTTCCCGCCGCAGCGCAAAACTGCCCTGGGTATGGCTGCAGACGGTCAGCCTGCCGTCGTCCCAGCGCGCTAGGGCGCACGATGCCCCGATCGACGCATGGGCCAGGAAGGGCCGGGAATAGTCGACGTGGATGCGCCGGATGCCCGGGTCCGGTTCTGCAGCTGCGGTGACCTCTTCGACCACGGTGTCTTCGCTGGACAGGTCGCGCAGCCAGGCCGAGTCGGCACGGGCCAGTGGCGGGCCTTCAGTGACGCTCCACCGCAGTGCCTTGCCCAGCGCGTCTGCCGCTTCGATCGCCTGTTCCTCGCGCTGTGCCGCCACCGCCAGGTAGCGGCCATCGATGCACAGGGTGTGGACACCGGGCAGCGCACGCACGGCCTGTTGCGATGCCTCGTCGAAGGCGAGCAATCGCGCTGACGGAGACGGTGGACGCACGACACGGCCATGCAGCATGCCGGGCCATTCGATGTCCTGAATGAAGCCGGCGCCAAAGAGCTTGCGCAGCAGGTCGGGACGCGGCAGGCTGGTGCCCGCCAGGCGTCGCGCTGCAGGCAGCTTGGGCGGCGCATCGCCGCGGGCTACCCGGTCCAGGTTGACCTCGCCGGCCAGATCCTGGTAGCTCAACCCGGAGCTGGAACCGGCTGCAGCGAAGCGCCCGTCGGCCACGTGAATGGCCTTCGCATCGACACCCAGGCGCCTGGCCGCCGCATCGACAAACAAGGCCCGCACCTCGGCGCAGACCCGGCGCAGGGCCATGGCGCCGGCCTCGGTGGACAAGCTGCCGGCAGTCAATCCCTGGTCGGGGCAGATCAGCGTGTTGCCCACTTGCAGCCGCACCATCTCCGGGGCCACGTCCAGTTCATCGGCTGCGATCAGCAACTGCGTGGTCCACAGGCCCTGGCCGAGTTCCACCTTGCCGGCGTTGACCTCGATCTGGCCGTCCGCAGCCACCCGCACCCAGCGCGAGAGGAGCGGGTTGCTGACGATGTCCGCGGGCAGGGCCGGCGCGCACTTGGGCGCGGACGTCATGGCTGGGCCTGCGGCAAGCGCAGCGCCTGCCTGGCAGCATGGACGATGCGCATCTGGGTGCCGCAGCGGCACAGGTGACGCGCCAGCGCAGCCTGCAATGCTTCTTCAGACGGTGCGCAGTCCTGTTCAAGCAGCGCGGCGATCGACACCATGATTCCGTTGATGCAGTAGCCGCACTGCGCGGCCTGGCTGTCGATGAAAGCCTGCTGCACCGGGTGCGGCTGCGCCGGCGTGCCCAGGCCCTCCACGGTTGTGATGGAGCGATCCTGCACCGCCCACA
The DNA here is from genome assembly GCA_025351615.1 of Ramlibacter sp. Lineage (GTDB taxonomy): Bacteria > Pseudomonadota > Gammaproteobacteria > Burkholderiales > Burkholderiaceae_C > Ramlibacter. The sequence goes on from JANXVP010000105.1 coordinate 5,779, forward strand.
TGGGGGTGTCGCAGCTATTGACCGCCCGGCCGTCGAGCAGCACCGTGCAGCTGCCGCAGGCGCCCGCACCGCAGCCGAAGCGCGTGCCCTTGAGTTTCAGGTCGTTGCGCAGGACGTACAGCAGCGGCGTGTCGGCGTCGACCGCGACGCTGACGCTGGATCCATTGACGCTGAACGCGATGGACGAAGTCATCTGTTTCCTGTCCCTTTTTGCCGCCGCCACGGGCCGGTCGGCTAATGAATGCCCAGATAGCGTTGCAGCAGGTCCTGCTGCGCCGTCAATTGCGCAGGCGTCCCTTCCCAAACCACCCGTCCGGTCTCGAACAGGCAGACGCGATCGGCCACCGAAAGAGCGCTGTACAGGTTCTGCTCGACCAGCAACACGCCCATGCCTTCGCTGCGCAGCGCCGAAAGAATGGTCTCCACCGCTTCCACCATCACCGGCGCCAGGCCTTCGGTAGGCTCGTCCATCAGGATGATGCGCGGGCCGGTCATGAGGGCACGGCCGATCGCCAGCATCTGGCGTTCGCCACCGGACAACTGGCTGCCGCGGTGGCTTTTGCGTTCCTCCAGCCGCGGAAAGGCGGTAAAGACCCGGCGAATGGTCCAGGCGCCGGGCCGGCCGCGGTCGAGCATGTGCAGGTGCTCGAGCACCGTCAGCGAAGCAAACAGGCGGCGGCCCTGGGGCACATAGCCGATGCGCCGGCCGGCGATCTGGTTCGGGCGCAGGCCGACCAGGTCGCTGCCGTCGAGCCGGATGCTTCCGCTGGTGACACGCGGCGAGCCCAGGCCCATGACCGAGCGCACCAGCGAGGTCTTGCCCATGCCATTGCGACCCAGCAGCGCGACGATCTCGCCCTCGCCCACGCGCATCGACACATGGTCGAGCACGGCTGCCTCGCCGTAGGCGGCACAGACGTTCTCGATTTCAAGCACGACGGGGCCTCCCGAGATAGATCTCCTGGACCTGCGCGTTGCCGCGGATCTGGTCCGGCGTGCCCTCGACCAGCACCGCGCCCTGGTACATGCAGACGACCCGGTCGACCAGACCAAGCGCCAGGTCGATGTCATGTTCGATCAGGATCAGCGCCAGCGTCGCAGGCAGGCCGCGGATCACCCCCGCCATCACCACCCGCTCCGCCGGTGACAGTCCGGCCGCCGGTTCGTCGAGCAGCAGCAGACGCGGCGCGCTGGTCAACGACATGGCCAGTTCGAGTTGCCGCTGTTCGCCGTAGGAAATCTCCCTGACCAGCAGCTGGCGCTTGCCTTCCAGCTGGCACCGGGCCAGCGCCGAATCGACGATGCTGCGTTCATCGCCCTGCGCGTCGCTGCTGCGCCAGAATGCAAACCGGCTGCGCGACAGCCCGCGCGTGGCGAGCAGCAGGTTGTCCTGCACCGACAAGCCGGAGAACAGGTTGGTGATCTGGAACGTTCGCGCAATGCCGCGCCGTGCCCGGGCATTGGGGGCTGCGCGTGTGATGTTCTTGCCATCCAGCAACACCTTGCCGCCGGTGGCCGGCGTGATGCCGGTGATGGCGTTGAACAGCGTGGTCTTGCCCGCCCCGTTCGGCCCCAGGATGGCCACGCGCTCGCCTTGCGCCACCTGCAGCGTGACGGCGTCCACTGCCTTCAGCGCGCCGAAATGGATGCTGACCCCTTGCAACTGCAGCAAAGGGTCCGCCCCGGCATGGGGACGGGAGGCTAGCGTTTCAGGCATGGGGGTCGCGGTCAGGTCTCAGCTCTTCTTGATGCCCTGAAACGTGCGCGAGTAAGCCGGCTGCTTGAGGTAGTCCTCGGGCTTGTAGGTCCAGAACTGCGACACGTTGGGATAGGTTTCGATCGGCTTGTTCCAGTAGCTGCCGTCCGGCCGCTTCACCACGTCGCGAATGAAAACGTCGTAGACCGGATTGCCATAGTCGTCGAGCCGCACCGGCCGCCCCAGGGGCGAACCGGTCAGCACGGTCTTGCGGACCGCGGCGAGGAACTTCGGTCGGTCTTCGACGTTGCCGCCGATGCTCTTGATGGCTTCGGCCAGCCACATTGCCGCGGAGTAGTGCGAGAAGCCGTAGATCGACGGCAGTTTCTTGAACGCCGCCTGGTATTCGGCGACGAACTTCACCGTCGCCGGCGCGTCGCCGCCTTCGGCAAAGTGGGCCGAGCTGATGATGCCCTCGGCTTCGGCGCCCAGGGTCCGGATAACCGACTGGTCGGTCGCGTTCTGCGCGCCCAGCAGCCTGATCTTTCCCTTCATGCCGAAACTCGACCATTGCTGGATCAGGCGGGTCGCGTCGGCGCCGGTTTCCATGGCGAACACGGCGTCGGGTGCGGTTGCCTGGATCTGTGCAATGTAGGGACTGAAATCCTGCGTGTTGAGCGGGTTCCAGTGCTGGGCCACGATGCTGCCGCCCAGTTCGGTGAACACCTGGGAGAAACCGCCGCACTGCTCGTGACCGAAGGTGTAGTCCTGCGAGATCGTCACGATCTTGCGCAGGCCGAGCTTCTTGTAGGCGTAGTCGGCCAGCGGGCGCGGCATCTGGCTGGCTGTGTAACCCGCGACGCGGATGACGTTGGGGATGCGTTTGCGCTGGGTCAGGTCATCGGCCGCGATGACTGGAATGAAGTACGGAATGCCGGTGGTCTTGGCATATTCCGCCACGGCCAGTCCGGTGTTGGCCAGCAGGTCGCCGATCAGGAAATCGACCTTGGTCTGCTCGGTCAGCTTGCGCGCCTTCTGCAGCGCGATGTCGGGGTTGGAACCGTCGTCCTCGACGATGACTTCCACGTCGCGGTTGCCGATCTTCCTGCCGACCTGGTCCCAGTACAGGTTGAAGCCTTCGGCTATCTCCTTGCCGCCCGATGCCACCACACCGGTCAGCGGCGTCAGCAGGCCGATCCGGATCGGTCCCGTGCCCTGCGCGCGGGCCTGGTCGAATGCGCCGAAGGCGGCGAGGCCGCTTAGCGCCGTGCCCGATTTGACAAAAGTCCTGCGATCCATGGTCTGCTCCTGGTGAGGTGGGTTGAGATGGTGAGTGTGTGGCAGAGCCGCAAACCGGTCAGCGCTGGCGGCGCCGCGCGAGATAGCTGCGCAGCTTGCCGACAATGCCCTCGGGCGCGAAGATCATGGTCAGCACGAACAGCCCGCCCAGCACCATCGACCAGCGCTGGGTGACGGAACTGACGACATTCTCGAGCACGATGATCACCACCGCTCCGACGATGCCGCCGAAAAGCGTGCCGACACCGCCGATGATGACCATCAACAGGCCTTTCACCGACTGCGTGAGGGCCACCGTGGAGGGGCTGACGAAACTGTTGAAGTAGGCGTAGAGCGCCCCTGAAATGCCAGCCATCAAGCCCGAGAACAGAAAGGCGATGAACACATGCAGCGTGGTGTTGTAGCCTAGGCTGCGCATGCGGGAATCGCTTTCACGGATGCCTTTGAGCGTCAGGCCGAACGGAGATTGCACGAAGCGCCACATCACGACGGTGGCGGCCAGACCCACGGCCAGCACGAAGTAGTAGAACGCCGTCGGGTCGCCGAGCAGGTCGGGCCGCACACTGCCGCGCAGGCCGTTCTCGCCGCCAGTCACCGACGTCCAGCGCTGGCACACCCCCCAGACGATCATGCCCAGCGCCAGCGTGAGCAGCAGGAAGTACACCCCGCTGGTGCGCACCGCCAGAGCGGCGTAGACCACGGAAACAGCCAGCGCGCCAGCCACGCCGAGCGGGAATGCCAGCCAGGGACTGCCGCCCGCTGTCGTCACCGAATACATGACGACGTAGGTGGCGGTGCCGAAGATCGCACCGTGACACAGCGGCGTTCGCCCGGTGTAGCCTGCCAGGATATCGACCGACATCGCCAGCAGCGCATAGATCAGGGTCAACGTGGCCAGGCTTGTCAGGTAGCCAGGGACGACCGCCGGGACCAGGGCCAGCAGGACGACAGCAGCGGCGATGAGGACGGGTTTGGCAACAGCTTTCATGCGGCGTCCTTCAGGCAGACCGGCCGAACAGACCGTGCGGGCGGAAAGCCAGCAGCAGCGCCATCGGCCCGAAAATCACGAAATAGGACAGCTCCGGGAACCAGACCTGGCCGAAGGTGGACAGCAGTGCCACCGCCAGGCTCCCCAGCGCGGCGCCGCCTAGGCTGCCACGGCCGCCAATGATCACCACCGCCAGGCTGTAGACGAGGATCTCCGAATCCGCGGTCGGATACAGGGACAGCAAAGCCCCGCCCAGAGCCCCGGCGATGCCGGCCAGCGCCATGCCCAGCATGAACGTCGCGACGAACACCAGTCGGATGTTGATGCCCATCGCCTCGACGGTTTCAGCGTCGTCCACGCCGGCGCGGATCAGCGCGCCGAGCCGGGTGCGATTCATCAACAGCCACAACAGGACCAGCACGGCGGCGCCCACCCCGAGTACAGCCAGGCGATAGCGCGGGTAGGTGATGCCCAAGAGCTGGGCCGGGCCGCGCAAGACCTCGGGCGTGGGAACGCTGAAGGTGTCGCCACCGAAGATGACGAGCGCGGCATCGTTGAGCATCAGGGCCAGGCCGAGTGTCAGCAGCACCTGGCGCAGCTCGTTGCCCTTGGCGAAGCGCAACAGCCACTGCTCGACCAGGCCCAGCAGCGCCACGGCTGCGACCGCGCAGACCAGGCCCAGCAGAAAGCTGCCGGACGCTGTCGCCGCCGCATAGGCCACGTAGCCACCCATCAGGTACATCGCACCATGCGCGAGGTTGACGATCCGCATCAGGCCGAAGATCAGCGTGAAGCCGCTGGCGACCAGGAACAACAAGGCCGCGAAGGTCAGGCCGTTCAACAGTTGCAGCAGGATGGCACCCATCGAGCGCTACTTGGCAGCCGCTTGCGCGAGCAGCCGCGCCTGCTCGGCCCGGTGCCACTCCAGAATCTGTTCGCCCGTCCAGAACAGCACGTCCTTGCGCGCGCTGAGGCGCTCGAACACCTGGCGGAACCACTTCAGGCGATGCGGTGCGCCCATGATGTAGGGATGGACCACCAGCGCCATCACCCGTGCCGAATCGCGGGAGTCTTCGTACAACTGGTCGAACTGGTCGATCGCCCGGTCGAAATATTCGCGCGCGCTGTGGTGCTGGATCAGCATCATGGCAACGTCGTTGCACTCCTGGGTGTAGGGAATGTTGGTGATGCCCTTGCCGCTGCGCGTCTTGAGCTCGACCGGCTGGTCGTCGAGCACCCAGTCGCAGACATAGTCGTAGCCGGCTTCCTGCAGCAGGTCGGGCGTGTGCCACGTCTCGGTCAGCCCCGGCCCGAGCCAGCCGCGGGGCGCCTTGCCGGTGAACTCGCGAATGGCCTGGGTCGTCAAGCGGATGGCCTCGGCTTCGTCATCGACTTTCTGCATGTTCTTCTGGATGAAGCCGTGGCCCAGAAACTCCCAGTTCCTGGCCAGGGCGGCCTGCGCGATCTGCGGGTAGCTTTGCAGGCAGCTGCCATTGACGGCCAGCACCCCGGGAATCCTGAACTGGTCGAAGACTTCGAGCATGCGCCAGAAACCCACCCGGTTGCCGTACTCGTGCCAAGCCCAGTTGGGAATGTCAGGTGAAGGCTGGCCACCGGCGGGCGGCGTCAGCACGGTGCGCGGCATCGGCTGGTCGATGTCCCATTCCTCGACGTTCACGATCACCCAGACCACCATGCGGGCACCGCCAGGCAACACCATCCGGGGCCGCTGGGAAATGGGCGAGTAGCTCAGACGTTCATGCGGGCGCATCAGATGGCTCCAGGGTTAACCGACGGACCGACATCGATACCAAACGTGCCCAGCCCTTCGATCGCGGCTTCGATCCGGTCACCGGGCTGCAAGGGGCCGACACCGTCCGGCGTACCGGTGTAGATCAGGTCGCCAGGCATGAGCCGATACAGCCGCGACAGGTTGGCGATGATTTCCGGCACGCGCCAGATCAGCTGCGACAGATCGGTCTGTTGCCGGGCCTGCCCGTTGACCGACAGGCGCAGCTTCCCCTGTGCCGGATGGCCGCACAACGACACTGGAATGATCCCGCTGCAGGGCGCCGAGTGGTCGAAGGACTTGCCGTTTTCCCACGGGTGGCCGGCCTTGGCCGCTGCGCGTTGCAGGTCGCGCCGCGTCATGTCCAGGCCGATGGCATAGCCGAAGACATGGGCCAGCGCATCGGCGGGCTCAATGTCCTGGCCGGACCGGCCGATCGCCACCACCAGTTCCGCTTCGTACTGGAAGTCGCTGGTCGAACCGGGATAGGGCAAGGTCGCACCCTCTTCGACCAGGGCGTCGGCGGGCTTCTGGAAAAAGATCGGCGGGTCGCGCTCGTCGGCCTCGCCCATCTCGCGGATATGCGCCAGGTAATTGCGCCCGATGCAATAAATGCGCCGCACCGGAAAGCGTGCCGTCGTCCCGCGCACGGCAAGCGCGGGCTGCGGCGGCGGCGGGAAAACGAAGCCGGCCACGCTCATGCCTGTGCGGCTTTGGCGCCGTTGTACCAGTCCAGGATCTGCTCGCCACTCCAGTGCAGCACCCCGCTGTGGCGATTGATGTGCTCGTAGACCTTTTCCAGGTAGCCAATGCGAAACGGCTGTCCGCTGATGTACGGGTGGATCGCGATGGCCATGATCTTCGGTCGCTCGGCCGCCTCGAGGTAGTAGCGGTCGAAGGTGTCGCAGCACTTCTGCGTCCAGTAGGCGGCTTCGTGGTGCTGCACGATCATCATCGGAATGTCGTTGTTCTCGACCGTGTACGGCAGCGTCACGAGCGGGCCGTGGGCGGTCTGGATCTCGGTGGGCTCGTCGTCGTAGGGAAAGTCGCCGATGTACTTCACGCCCGCGGCCGCCAGCAGGTCCGGTGTTTCGAAGGTCTGCGTGAGGCCCGGGCCGAGCCAGCCAACCGGACGCTTGCCGGTGAACTTCTCGAGCGTGTCCAGCGAGCGTTCGATCATCCCCTGCTGGTCCTCGACCTTGTGGATCGGCATCTGTTCATAGGCGTGGCCCATGAATTCCCAGCCGGCATCCAGGCACGCCTGCGCCACCCGCGGATAGTCGACCGTGACGCGGGCGTTGATCGACAGGGTCGGTTTGATGCCCAGCGCGTCGTACAGCTTCTTGAAGCGCCAGAACCCCACCCGCATGCCGTACTCATGCCAGGCCCAGTTCGGCACGTCGGGCTGCAGTGCCACGCCGGTCGGCGCGGGCAGGACCTGGCGCGCCATCGGCCGCGAGATGTCCCAGACTTCGAGGTTGACGATGGTCCAGACGATCACCTTGGCCGCGCCGGGCAGCTTGAGCGGCGGCCGGTCGACGATGGCGGAATACGTTGCGCGCTCGCGGGGAATTTGCGACATGGGTTCTTTCAGGAGGGGTGGACCGTGCCAGGTGCCGCCGTCAGGACACGCTCAACTCGGGCAGCGACATGACCTCGTCGGAGGTCATGACAAAACCGAAAGCGGTGCGGATACACAGCAGCGCGGCCTCATGCAGCGCCGGCGCATCCATGGTGTCCACGCAGTCGCTGGGCACGATGACGGCGTAATCCATCGAGCAGGCGGCGGTCACGGTCGACAGCACGCAGCTGTTGGTATTGACACCCGTGACGATCAAGGTATTGATGCCATGGGCGCGCAGCAGCAGTTCGAGGTCGGTGGCGACGAAGCAGTTGTAGCGCTTCTTGGTATCGACCACGTAGTCGTGCTCCACCTTCAGCAGGCCGGGCATCACCTCGCCCCCGGGCATGCCGATGATGTTGTGCGCCATGACGTTCTTGCGCGGGTTGTGCGGATCCTCGGCGCGGGTCCGCCAGAACGCATTGAGGCGGATTTCTTGCGCATCCCGATACTGCGTCACCAGGTGGATGACCGGCACCTGCCGGGTCCGGCACCAGTCGAACAAGCGCCGGTTGGCCGCCACCACCCGCGCTGCCGTGTCGGGCGCGGCCGGCATGGTGGCAACGCTCATGTCCAGATGGCCGCGGTGCAGGTCGATCGCCACCACCGCCGCACGCACCTTGTCAACGCCGAAATTCATGCTCGCTCCGGTTCGGGTCCTGCGTTTCAGATCAGGGGGTTGGTCGCGCTGGGCAACAGCGCGCGCTGGTCGATGCCGAAGCGGTCGGCCAGCCAGTCGGCAAGGATTTCCTGGCCGATGGTCGGATTGTCGTGCTGGCAATGCTCGGCGCCGGTCTCCTCGGCCTCCAGCAGCCGCAGCGTGCAGTCCACGCCTTTGGCGATGCCGTAGTCGTAGACCTTGCGCGCCTGCGACACGGTCAGCACGTCGTGCCCGCCATGCATCACCAGGTAGGGGCAGCGCATGTTCTCCAGGTGGCCCTCGAGCGTGAACGCGCGCGCCTTCTCCATCGAGGCCTTCATGCTCGGCTGGCCGAACACCCACTTGATATGGGTCGCCAGGCCGTGGTCCTCGGCGGCGCCGCCCCACATGTCGGTGATGGCGAACACCGCGCCGTGCGACACGCAAGCCGCCAGGCGGTGCTCGTAGCAGGCCGCGCGCGCCGCGTAATACCCGCCCAGGCTGGAGCCGCACACCGCGATGCGCCCCGCGTCGACATCGCGACGCGTTTCAAGGTAATCGATGCAGCGTCCGATCGGCACCTCGGTGTCGGGCCGGTTGACCAGCCCCTGGCGCCGCAGCGCCCCGCCCTGTCCGGGGCCGTCGATCATCAGCACCGAAATGCCGCGCTGCAGGCAGCCGTGCGCCTGCATGAACCACATCTCGTCCTTGATCGAATCGAGGCCGCCCATGCAGATCAGCACCGGCTGGCGGGCCTGCGGGAAGGGCGCGCGGACAAAGTAGGCCGGCAGCGTGGCGCCGTTTTCGTAAGGGATTTCCAGCACCTCGCCGGCCGGGCTCAGGTGGCGCAGGTAGCCATGGCTGGACTGCTCCATCCTGGTGAAGGTGGCCAGGCGCCTCGGATCGTCGGGCAGCAGGAAGAACTCGGCCTGGCGATAGTAGTCAGCCGCCCGCATGTAGCAATTCATCGCGGTGCGGATATGGCCGGCAGCCTCGGCGCTGCCGGCCCGCTCGAAATTGCGGTCGGCGATGCGCTTCCATTCGACATGCCAGCTTTCCTCGCTGCCGGGGTCGATGCGCGACGCCGCCTGGAAGACTTCGCTGACGGCGCCGCCGCCCTCCTGCGTCTCGCCCAGACCGCGGCGAAACTGGTAGGAGAACCACGGCGACTGCGGCCAGTGGTGCCATCCGAAAGGCTCGAAATGGGCAGCCCGGTTATCGGTGATCCGCTCGATGGCGTTGTCGCCCCCTTCGGACGCCCGGACTGCATTCGCTTGCTGCATGGACCTGATCGCTTTCTGGCGCCCGGCGTTGCCAGGCGGCGTGATTCGGTGGGCGCGGGAATCGCTGTTTGCAGCGATCAATGTAAGACGCGGTGCTGAGGGAGTCAATAGCTTTGTATCCAAAACCCGGCCAATTCGCGACCAGTTCAAGCGTGCCGGCGCTTGCATACCGCAGATTTTGGATCCAAACTAGCATCGCCTTGTTTGGCTGAAAGCAGATCCAACATGCCCAGAGCATTGCCATCCCGCAAAGCCTTCGCCCAGCGTTCCGGCCCAGCGCGTTCGGTGCCGGCCCTCGCCGCGAATGCGCTCCCGGTCAGCCCGGCAGCGCCTTTGACGCTGGCGCAGACCGTGGCCGAGCGGCTGCGTGCGGCGCTCCTGGACGGCCGCTTTCTGCCCGACGAAAAGCTGAACGAAGAATCCTTGTCGGCCATGTTGGGGGTGTCGCGCACCCCCGTCCGGTCTGCACTGCACGGCTTGTCCGCCGAAGGTTTGCTCGACTACGTCCCCAACCGGGGCTACAGCGTGCGCAGCGTCGACCTCGAACGGGTGACCTCGCTGTTCGACGTCCGGGGCGTGCTTGAAGGCCTGGCGGCGCGCCTGGCGGCCGAACGTGGCATGGACAGCGTTCAGCAGGCAAGCTGCGTTCAAGCCCTGGCCGCGGGGGATCGCATCATCGACAAGGGCCGCTTGCTGATTGCCGATCGCGCGATCTTCAGCGAAATCAACGCGCGCATCCACAACACGATTCTCGGCGCGGCCGGCAACCGGATGCTGCACGATATGGTCCGCCAGTACCACAACATCCCCGTCACGTCGGACCGCAACGTGCTCTGGGACGACTTCCGGTGGCTGCGTCGCAGCCACGACGACCACCACGCCATGCTCGATGCCATCGTGCTGCGCGATGGCTCCCGCGCCGAGCAGCTCATGCGAGAACACATCCACAGCGTGAAGCTTCGCCTGACATCCCGAATGGCTCCCGAGGTCGCAGCCAGGGGAACGATCGACGCATGAACACCTTGTACGAGAACCCGGGGCCTACCCTGGCCGAGGTGGAGTCGCTCCAGGGCCCTGCTGTGCTGGAGTTCGGAACCTCTTGGTGCGGCTATTGCCGTGCTGCCCAGGGGCCGATTGCGCAAGCGCTTGGCGACCCGCCGCAGGTCCGCCACGTCAAGGTCGAAGACGCAAGTGGTCGGCCGCTCGGCCGTGCTTACCGGGTCAAGCTCTGGCCGACGCTGATCTTCCTGCGCGACGGCCATGAGGTGGCGCGGCTGGTGCGGCCGGCGGACGCGAACGCCATCCGCAGCGCGCTGGCCCAGGCCACGGCCGGCGCCTGAGCGTCAGCGCTCCGAAGTCGCTTCACGCCCCATCAACGCGGCCACCGCCTGCTTGGGCTGCAGCTTGCCATCGAGCAGTTCGACGACGGCGCGGGAGATCGGCATGTCCACCCCCAGGTGCGCGGCGCGTTGCACCACCGTCCGGGCGCAGTACACGCCCTCGGCCACATGCCCCAGCGAATCGACGGCCTGCTGCAGCGTCTTGCCTGCTGCAAGCAACAGTCCGACCCGCCGATTCCGGCTGAGGTCGCCGGTCGCGGTGAGCACCAGGTCACCCAGGCCGGACAGGCCCATGAAGGTGTCGGCCCGCGCGCCGAGCGCCAGCCCCAGCCGGTTCATCTCCGCCAGGCCGCGCGTGATCAATGCCGCCCGCGCGTTCAGGCCGAGTTCGAGTCCATCGCACAGGCCGGTCGCGATAGCCAGAACATTTTTCACCGCGCCCGCGACCTCGACACCCGGCAAGTCGTCGTTGGCATAGACGCGCACGCTCGCGCAGTGGAAGGCTTCGACCAGCGCGTCCCGGACGGCCGCATCCCCGCTGGCGGCAACCAGCGCGGTGGGTTGGCCGCGCGCGACTTCCTGCGCGAAGCTGGGTCCGCTCAGCGCACCGGCGCGCAAGCGTGGCGCCACGGCGGCGCACACCTCGTGCCCCAGCAGACCAAAGCCTCCCGAGACCGGGGCCTCGAAGCCCTTGCACAGCCACGCGACGGGCGCGGCGCAGTCGCGCAGGAGCAGCAGCAAACCGCGCAGTCCCGCCACCGGTGTCGCGATGACCGCCAGGTCAAAACCGGCGCACCACCGGGGCAATTCGCTGGCCGCGGCAGACAGGACCTGGAGCGAAGGCGGCAGGCGCACGCCGGGCAGGTAGCGGGTGTTTTCGCGCTCACTCTGCATCGCAGCGGCCTGTTGCGGATCACGGGCCCACAAGCTCACCGCGTGCCGCTGTGCGGCGCTCGTCGCCAATGCCGTCCCCCAGGCGCCGGCACCGAGGATCAGGATTTTCATGGCGGCGGGAGCTGTCGTGGACGCAAGCCCCCCTGGGAGTCAGGCCTGGGTGACGATTTGCGGAATTTCCGGCTGCTGCCCGGCCAGTTCGGCCTGCTGCTGCTCGTGCATCGCCTGGAAATTGATCTCCGCCAGATGCACCGGCGGAAAGCCGGCCCGGGTGATCAGGTCAGCCACGTTGCCGCGCAGGTAGGGATAGACGATTTGCGGGCAGGCGATGCCCATGATCGCGTTCATCTGCTCTTGCGGGAGATTCCGGATCTCAAAAATCCCGGCCTGCTTGGCCTCGACCAGGAACACGGTCTTGTCCTTGATCTTGGTGGTGACGGTCGCCGTCACGCAGACTTCGTACACCCCGTCGGCGGCCTGGCCGGCTTCGACGGCCAACTGGATGTCGACGGAAGGCTGCTCCTGCTCCAGCAGGATGGCGGGGGAATTGGGTTGCTCCAGCGACGCTTCCTTGAGGTAGACGCGCTGGATCTGGAACACGGGGTCTTGCTGGTCGGCCATGGCTCGATTCTTTCGGGGGCGGTTCAAAACAATGCCCGCTGGAAAAGTTTCCGGAGCGGGCGACCCAAACGGGATGCAAGGATTATCTCAGGGCCGGTGCCCGGCCCGGGCATTACCCACCATTGAGCAACGGCATCAGGCCGCCGCGGCTGTCCAGCGCCACCAGGTCATCGCAACCGCCGACGTGGGTGTCGCCGATGAAGATCTGGGGCACGGTACGCCGACCGGTGATCTCCATCATTTTTGCGCGCTCCGCGGGCAGCATGTCGATGCGGACTTCATCGATCTGCTCGACGCCTTTCGCCTTGAGGATCTGCTTGGCCCGAATGCAGAACGGGCAGGCAGCGGTGGTGTACATCTTGACGGGCTTCATTGCTTTCGGTTCCTGGCGCGGACTCACGCCTTCTCGACCGGGAGATTAGCGTCTTTCCATGCTTTCAGCCCGCCCGCCATGGCTTGGGCCTTGTCATAACCCAGCTTTCTGGCGATGCCCTCGGCCCGCACGGCCCGCCCGCCGCTGGTGCATACCAGGATCACTGGCAGGGTCTTGTTCTTCACGACTTCGGGCAGGCGCTGTTCGAGCTGGCCCAGCGGCACGTTGCGGGCGCCGCCGACGTGTCCGGCCGAGAATTCCTCGGGTTCGCAGACATCGACAACCACCGCCCTTTCTCGGTTGATGAGCTGGACCGCGCTTGCGGGACTCAAAGCGCCGCCGGTCGCGCCTTTGACCAGCGGCCAGAGCAACATGCCGCCCGACACCACGGCGACGGCAATGATCATCCAGTTCTCAACGATGAAATTCACGGTTTTCCTTGAAGGAGGGGAAGAAGGGCATCGCGCGATTCTAAAATGCCGGCTTCGCCACCGCCTTTTCCCATCCGCCCCATGTACAAACTCGTGCTGATCCGCCATGGCGAATCGACCTGGAATCTCGACAACCGATTTACCGGCTGGACCGACGTGGACCTGACGCCGACCGGCGTGCAGCAGGCCAAGGACTCGGGCCGGATGCTGAAAGCGCTGTCGTATGACTTCGACCTTTGCTACACCAGCGTCCTGAAGCGCGCCACGCGAACGCTCTGGCACTGCCTGGACGAAATGGATCGCACCTGGCTGCCGGTCGTCCACAGCTGGCGCCTGAACGAACGCCATTACGGAGCGCTGCAGGGCCTGAACAAGGCCGAGACGGCAAAGAAGTTCGGCGATGCGCAGGTGCTGGCCTGGCGCCGCAGCTATGACGAACCGCCCCCGCCGCTAGCGCCATCCGATCCGCGCAGCGAACGTGGCGACGTCCGCTATGCGAAGCTGACTTCGGACCAGTTGCCCCTGACGGAATGCCTGAAGGACACCGTCGCGCGCGTGCTGCCGTTCTGGACCGAATCGATGGCGCCCGCCATCCGGGCCGGCCGGCGGGTGCTGGTGGCAGCCCACGGCAACTCCATCCGGGCACTGGTGAAGTACCTGGACCAGGTTCCGGACGCCGACATCGTGGGCCTGAACATTCCCAACGGGATCCCGCTGGTCTACGAACTCGACGCGCAGCTCAAGCCGATCCGCCATTACTACCTGGGCGACGCGCAGGCAGCCGCAGACGCCGCGGCGGCGGTTGGCCGCCAGGGACAAGGCTGACAACGTCAAGCTGTAGTAAATCGCAAGACTTTTCCACAATTTCGCGGGGCGGCCGGGAACCCGGGAGCCGGCGCGGCGTCAGATACCTTTCGCAGGTGTAGTATTGAAAGTCGAGAGGACTTTTCATTGATATGAGCCACAAACTCAAGATTGCCGGCTGGATTTCCGTAGGCGCATTGGCCGGCGCGCTGACAACCGTTTCCCTGCAGACGGTTGCACGGGGCACGATGGCCCCGCTTCCCCTCGAAGAGCTCCAGCAGCTCGCGGCCGTGTTCGGCATGGTCAAGAGCGACTATGTGGAGCCAGTCGATGAAAAGAAGCTGATCACCGATGCCATCTCCGGCATGGTCGCCAGCCTCGACCCGCATTCGCAGTACTTCGACAAGAAGTCGTTCAAGGAATTCCGCGAAGGCACCTCCGGGCGCTTCGTCGGCGTCGGCATCGAAATCTCGCAGGAAGACGGCCTGGTCAAGGTGGTTTCGCCGATCGAAGGCTCGCCGGCGTTTCGCGCCGGCCTGAAGCCGAACGACCTGATCACCAAGATCGACGACACCCTGGTCAAGGGCCTGAGCCTCAACGATGCCGTCAAGCGCATGCGCGGCGAACCCAACACCAAGGTGATGCTGACGATCTTCCGCAAGGACGAGAACCGCAGCTTTCCGGTGACGATTACGCGCGAAGAGATCCGCACCCAATCGGTGCGCGGCAAGGTGATAGAGCCGGGCTACGCCTGGATCCGCCTGTCGCAATTCCAGGAACGCACGGTGGACGACTTTGCCCGCAAGGTCGAAGAGATTTACAAGGCCGAGCCCAACCTCAAGGGCATGGTGCTGGATCTGCGCAACGACCCGGGTGGCCTGCTTGATGCGGCGGTCGCCATCTCGGCCGCCTTCCTGCCTGAAAATGTCACTGTGGTGTCCACCAACGGCCAGCTCGCGGAAAGCAAGTTCGTCTACAAGGCCGCGCCAGAGTTCTACCAGCGCCGCGGCACCGATCCGTTGCGCCGGCTGCCCGCCGCCTTGAAGACCGTGCCCCTGGTGGTGCTGGTGAACGAAGGCTCGGCATCGGCCAGCGAGATCGTGGCCGGTGCGCTGCAGGATTACAAGCGCGGCACGGTTCTGGGCAGCCAGACCTTCGGCAAGGGCTCGGTGCAGACCGTGCGTCCGCTGGGACCGGACACCGGCCTGAAGCTGACGACGGCGCGTTATTACACGCCAAGCGGCAAATCGATCCAGGCCAAGGGCATCGTGCCCGACGTGATGGTCGACGACAGCGAAGAAGGCAGCCCATTCGCCATTCTGCGCACCCGTGAAGCCGATCTCGAAAAGCATCTGGGCAGCGGCCAGGGCCTGGACCTGAAGGATCCCGCCCGCGAGAAGCTGCGTGACGAAGCGCGCAAGAAGGCCGAGATCGAGGCCCTCAAGCCACCGGTCGAGCGCAAGGTGCCCGAGTTCGGGACCGACAAGGACTTCCAGCTGGTGCAGGCGATCAACCAGCTCAAGGGACGACCGGTGCTGATCAGCAAGACGATGGTCGAGCGCAAGGAAGAGAAGAAAGAAAACTGACAGGCCGCAGGCCTGTCATCCCCGCGCCGGCGGGGATCCAGCTCTTTGCGCCGTGTCATCCTCGCGCAGGCGGGGATCCAGACTTCCTTTGCCCCTGTCATCCCCGCGCGGGCAGGCAGCTCGCCGGCCTTTTTCTTTCCGCGGACAATTGCCGGCATGACAGACGATCAGCTCCTGCGGTACTCGCGCCACATCCTGCTCGACGAGCTGGGAGTCGAGGGGCAGGAGCGGCTGATGGCTTCCAGGGCATTGGTCGTCGGCGCCGGCGGACTCGGGTCTCCGGTCGCGCTCTACCTCGCAACTGCGGGAGTCGGCCAGATCACGCTGGTCGACCATGACACGGTCGATCTCACCAACCTGCAACGGCAGCTCGCCCACAGCGTGGCGCGCATCGGGATGCCCAAGACCGAGTCGGCGCGGCAAGCCATCTTCGACATCAACCCGGAGGTCGCGGTCATCGCCATCGAGGCCCGCGCCGATGCGAAGCTGCTGGACGAACTGGTGCCAGCAGCCGATG
>JANXVP010000132.1 GCA_025351615.1 Ramlibacter sp.
GGTGCGTTATGGATGCGCCGCGCACAAGCGGCACGCAAAGACGTGCCCGAGGCGGGACTTACGATTGTAGGTGCACGCCCAAAGGCATGCTTCGACCAGTCCCGGCCTGGCCGCGGTGCAGCAGGGGCTCAGGCCGCCTGACGCTCCCCGTGAGGATCGCTCCACTGGCGCATCAACCGGTCCCACTGGGCCCGCGCGGCGAGCAGGTTCCGGTCTTTCACATGCCCGAAGCCCTTGATCTGCTCGGGAATCCGGGCGATCTCGACCGCCAGCGCATGGTTACCGGCGTCCAGCGACGCCAGCACCTGATCGATGCTGTCCCGGTATTGGCCGATCAGGGCACGCTCAGTCCTGCGCTCATCGGTGCGGCCGAAGATATCCAGCGGTGTTCCGCGCAAGCCCTTGAGCCTGGCCAGCACCCGGAACGCGGTCAGCATGGCGGGTCCGAACTTCATCTTCTGCAGTTCGCCTTTTTCATTGCGCCTGGCGATGGCGGGTGGCGCAAGATGAAAGTGGATCCTGAAATCTCCTTCGAACAGCGCTGAAACCCTCTCCTGGAAACCTGTTTCGGTGTGCAGCCTGGCGACCTCGTACTCGTCCTTGTAGGCCATCAGTTTGAACAGGTAGCGGGCCACGCTTTCCGTCAGCAGGGTCTTGCCGTGCGGGGCCTCGGCACCGCGGACCTTGTCGACATAGGCCTGGTAGCTGTCCGCGTAGGCCCGGTTCTGGTAGGCCGTCAGGAATTCGACCCGCCGCGCCACCAGGCCTTCCACGGTGTCGCGCTTCCTGAAATCGATGACGTGAGCCGCGAACAGCAACTTTTCCACCGAAGCCCAGTCATGCGCGGCACGGCGGCCCCATTCAAAAGCTGCCTTGTTGTTGTCCACGGCCACGCCGTTCAGCTCAATGGCGCGCAGCATCGATTCGCCGCCGATCGGAATCCAGCCCTTTTGCCAGGCATAGCCCAGCATCATCGGGTTGGTGTAGATACTGTCGCCCATCAGCCGGGTGGACGCCGCATCCGCATCGAATGCGGACACCCCGTCCGGCCCGACCGCGTGCACGATTTCGGCGGCACAGGCCTCGGCTGGATTGCTCCAGTTGCCGTTCTTCACGAAAGCCGCGGTGGGCGTGCTGTGCGAATTCAACGCCACGTGGGTGCGACCCCGCCGCATCCGCAGCACCGTTTCCTTGCCGGCGGTCACGATCGGGTCGCAACCGATGATGAGATCCGCGCCGGCCATGCCGACACGGGTGGTGCGGATGTCCTCCGCCCGTTCGCCGATCAACACGTGGCTCCAGGTAGCGCCGCCCTTTTGCGCCAGGCCCGCCGCATCCTGGGTGACGATGCCCTTGCCTTCGATGTGCCCGGCCATTCCCAGCAACTGGCCAATGGTGATGACGCCCGTCCCGCCCACGCCCGCCACCACGATGCCGAACGCGCCATGGATGGCGGGCAGTTGCGGCTGCGGCAGTTCGCCAAGTGTGAAGGGCGACACTGCCTTGTCCTTGGCCTTTTTCTTCAGCTGGCCGCCTTCGACCGTGACAAAGCTTGGGCAAAAACCTTTCAGGCAGCTCATGTCCTTGTTGCAGGTGCTCTGGTTGATCGTCCGTTTGCGGCCGAACTCGGTCTCCAGCGGCTCCACCGACAGGCAATTGCTCTTGACGCTGCAGTCGCCGCACCCCTCGCAGACCAGGTCGTTGATCAGCACCCGCACGGCCGGGTCCACCATCGTGCCGCGCTTGCGCCGGCGGCGTTTTTCGGTGGCGCAGGTCTGGTCGTAAATGATGACCGTCGTGCCCTTGATTTCCCGGAACTCGCGCTGGATCTTGTCGAGGTGGTCCCGGTGCTGGATTGCGATGCCGGCCGGCAGGTTCGGCACGCCCTCGTACTTTTCGGGCTCGTCGGTGACGATGGTGATTTTCATCGCGCCCTCGGCCCGCATGCTCTGCGCGATCTGCACCACCGAGTGGCCTTCCGGCCGCTCTCCGACCTGCTGGCCGCCCGTCATGGCGACCGCGTCGTTGTACAGAATCTTGTAGGTGATGTTGACACCCGCGGCGATCGACTGGCGGATCGCCAGGATGCCGCTGTGGAAGTAGGTTCCGTCGCCGAGATTGGCAAAGACGTGGTTTTCCTTGCTGAAGGGCTGCTGGCCGACCCAGGGCACGCCTTCGCCACCCATCTGGGTGAAGCCGATCGTGGCGCGGTCCATCCAGGTCGCCATGAAGTGGCAGCCGATGCCGGCCATGGCGCGTGAGCCTTCGGGCACGACGGTCGACGTGTTGTGCGGGCAGCCGGAGCAGAACCAGGGCTGGCGATCGCCCTTGACCTCCAGCACCTGCATCGAACGCTCCTTGGCTTCGAGGATCGCAAGCTGGCCATCGATGCGGGCCACCATGTCGCCGTCAACCCCCTGCATTTTCAGCCGATGCGCGACGGCTCGCGCGATCAGTGCCGGCGACAGGTCGGCGTTGGCGCGCAGCAAGGTGTGGCTGGACGGATTGGGACGCGACCACTCGCCCCCGGAGAAATCGCCTTCGTCCTCGTTGAATTTGCCGACCACATTGGGACGCACATCGGAGCGCCAGTTGTAGAGCTCTTCCTTCACCTGGTATTCGATCACCTGGCGCTTTTCCTCCACCACCAGGATCTCGCGCAGCCCGGTCGCGAATTCCCGCGTGCCCTGCGCTTCCAGCGGCCAGACCACGCCGACCTTGTGCAAACGGATTCCGATCTGGCGGCAAGTCGCGTCGTCCAGGCCGAGGTCGATCAGCGCCTGGCGGGTGTCGTTGTAAGCCTTGCCGCTGGCGATGATGCCGAAACGGTCGTTCGGTCCTTCGATCGCGTTGTAGTTCAGGCGATTGGCGCGGATATACGCGAGGGCGGCGTACCACTTGTAATCGAACAGCCGGGCTTCCTGCTCGAGCGCGGCGTCCGGCCAGCGGATATGCAAGCCCCCCGCCGGCATCTGGAATTCCGGAATCCGGATCTCCACCCGCTCGGGGTCGATCATGGCGGTGGCGCTGGATTCGACGATCTCCTGGATCGTCTTCATGCCAGCCCAGACGCCCGAGAAGCGGCTCAGGGCGAAGGCGTGGATTCCCAGGTCAAGGATTTCCTGCACCGACGCCGGAAAGAACACCGGCAGCCCGCAGGCCTTGAAGATATGGTCGCTCTGGTGGGCGGCGGTGGAGCTCTTGGCCACATGGTCGTCGCCGGCGACCGCGATGACTCCACCCCACGCAGTGGTGCCCGCCATGTTCGCATGCTTGAACACGTCGCTACTGCGGTCCACGCCAGGGCCCTTGCCGTACCAGATGCCGAAGACGCCGTCGAACTTCTGGGTGCCTGCCGGCGAGAATCCCAGCTGTTGCGTTCCCCACAACGCAGTGGCTGCAAGCTCCTCATTGACACCGGGCTGGAACACGATGTTCTGCGCCTTGAGGTATTTTTCGGCCTTCCACAGTGCCTGGTCGTATCCGCCAAGGGGCGAACCGCGGTAGCCACTGATGAAACCGGCGGTATTCTTGCCCACCAGGGAATCCCGCAGGCGCTGCAGCATCGGCAGCTTCACCAATGCTTGCACCCCGCTCATGAAGGCGTGACCGTAATCGAGCGAATATTTGTCGTCGAGCGTGACGGTTTCCAGGGCCTTGCGGATGTGTTCGGGCAGCGGTGCATTCATGGGCGTGTTGTCTCCGGATCCAGTCAGCAAAGTGTATGCCTGTGCCGCCGATTCGTCATTGGTTTGTGCGCGGCCACAGCACCCACATGCGCAGCGGCTGCTTGAGCCTGCCCGCGAGTTCGCCGGCCTCGGCTCCCCAACCCGCGAAATAGTCGGCCCGCACGGCGCCGGTAATCGCGCTACCGGTGTCCTGCGCCAGCACCAGGCGCTGCAGATTCAACATCGGGCCGCTGGAGACAAGCCAGACCGGCGTGCCGTAAGGGATGCTGTCCTTGTCGACGGCAATCGAGCGGCCGGGTGTCAGCGCAACGCCTTGCGCACCGCGCGGGCCAAAGCCGGCGTCGAGTTCCGACAGGCTTTCCTCCCGAAAGAACACCGTCCGCGGATTGCTCCACAGCAAGTCGTTCAGGCGCTGCGGATTTTGCGCTGCCCAGGCCTTGATGCCCGGCCAGGAAGCGTCGCGGACAGCGCCTTGCTGCAGCAACCAGCCGCCGACGCTGCGATAGGGATGGTCGTTGCTTGCGGCATAGGCCAGCCGCACCATCCGTTCGCTGCCATCGGGCTCTGCCAACCGGAGCCGGCCGGACCCCTGGATCTGCAGCATCAGCGCATCGAGCGGATCGGCGAGCCAGGCGATCTCCCGGCCCCGCAGGGCTGATTTCGCCTCGGGCAATGTGTCGATTTCCTGGCGGCTGTACCAGGGCTTCTTCTTTCCCAGACCAACGGGCACTCCGTACAGCGGCACGGTGAAACCGGGCCCCGCTTGGCGCGAGGCCTGCAGCATCGGTTCGTAATAACCGGTGAGCAACCCCTCACCAGCCCCCACCAGGGGTTCGACGCGATAGGGCTGGAGACGCCGAACCATCCAGTCGCGCTGTTCGTCGGCGCTGGCGATCGACAGCCGCCGCACGTCCGGACACAGCGGTGCGAACACGGGCCCAGGCCGCTCGCAGCTTTTCAGCCACGCGTTCCAGGCTTCGTGCAATGCATCGTCGGCAAAGCCGCTCAGCTCCGTCCATCGCACGGCGCGCCAGCGCGAGGAGCCCTGGAACATGGCCGGCGGCAACGGCGCGGTGTCGTCCGGCAACGCGCCGCTGGTGGCGAACGGCAACGACGCCACTGCGGGCGAAGGGACAGGAGACTCCGGCGGCAACGGCACCGAACCACAGCCGGCCAGCGTTCCTACAATAGCCGCCAACCAAAGGAAACGGTTCATGCTGCTGATTCTGCTCGAAGCCCTGCTGGCGTTGGTGCTCTTGCTGGCCATCGTCTGGTGGACCATGTTTTCCGGCCGCAAAAGTGGGGAGCTGCCGGCGGACCGACAAGCGGCGGCGGAGCCTGTCGAGGAGCGGCAGTCAAAAACCGATTGAGTGTTGATCCCGACGCAGCGCGGCGCGTTGCCACCGCGATCAGAGATTTCTCAGCAGATTGGCCAGTTCGACGGCGGACTTCACTTCCATCTTGTCGAACACGCGGGCCCGGTGCACTTCCACCGTGCGCACGCTGATGTCCAGTTGATCCGCGATCAGCTTGTTGGAAAGCCCTTCCACCACCAGCCGCATGACATCGCTCTCGCGCTCGGTCAGTTCCTGCAGTCGAGCCCTGAGTTGTTGCTTTTCCTGCCGCGCCCCGAGGACCTCGGCCGACCGGATGATCGCCTGCTCGATGCGGTCCACCAGCGCGTTGTCCGAAAAAGGTTTTTCGCAGAAATCGAAAGCGCCGCGCTTGACCATTTGCACGGCGGTCGGCACGTCCGCATGACCGGTCAAGAAAATCACCGGCATCACCTCGATCAGCGCCCGCGCCACGAGCTTGTCGAACAGCTCCAGTCCGGACATCCCAGGCATCCGCACGTCGAGCAGGAGGCAGCAAGGCTGGCCGGGAACGAAGCCAGTCTGCAGCATCGCCTCGAACGCTTCCCCGCCGTCGAAGGCTTCGGACAGCAGGCGGCGCGAGCGCAGCAGCCATGCCAGTGCGTCACGCACGCTGGCGTCGTCGTCGACGATAAAGACCGTGGCGTCAAAGGCTGGCTGCATCAGGCGGGGTGGCTTGCGGACCCGGATCGACGGGCAGGGTGAAGCGGAAAATCGTCCCGCTGGGATGGTTCGGTCCGAACCCGAGGAAGCCCCCGTGCTGCTCCACCACGGTCCGGCACAGGCTCAGTCCCAGGCCCATGCCCTCGGCCTTGGTGGTGTAGAACGGCGTGAACAACCGTTGCTCGACCGCCGCCGGAATGCCGGGCCCGCAGTCCTTCACCGAAAACTCCACCCAGGCCTTGGCCCCGGTGTGGCGCTCGCCGTCCCCGGCGCGCCGGACCTGGATTCCCAGCGTGGGATCGTTGGCGCCGGCCTGGTCCATCGCCTGCATCGCATTGCGGGCCAGGTTGAGCAGCACCTGTTCAACCATTGTTCGGTCGCAAAGGACCTGCGGCAAATCGTCCTGCAGCGTGACCTGAATGCGCACGCGCAGCTTGCGCGCCTGCAGGCTCACCAGCGGCATGATCGCGTCCAGCAAGGCCTGCGGCGCCACCGGCTCGCGTTCCTGGTCGCGACGGCGCACGAAATCGTGGACGCTTTTGATCACCTTGCCGGCCCGTTCGGCCTGCTCCGCAATGCGCCGCATCGCCAGTTCGATGTCGGTCAACGCATGGGATCCGCCACGAAGCAGGTTCAACGAGCCGGTTGCGTAGCCCGAAATCGCCGCCAATGGCTGGTTCAACTCATGACTGAGGAGCGAGGCCATTTCGCCCACGGTCGCCAGCCGCGCGGTTGCCTGCAAGCGCTCCTGGCTGGCGCGCGAGAGCTCCTCGATCCGTCGCTGTTCGCTGATGTCCAGGAAAGCGCTCATCCAGCCGGTCTGGGTGCCCAGGGCGTTGATCAGCGGCGCTTCGATGATCAGGACCGGGAAGCGCGAACCGTCCTTGCGCATGAAGACCGACTCGAACCCTTCGCGCGGTGGTGCATGCTGACCGGTCAGGCGGATGTCCTGGCGCTTGCGGTAGTCGTCCGCCAGCTCGGGCGGCCAGTAGGGCGCGGGCGTGCTGTGGCCGAGCAGTTCCTCCGGGGCAAATCCCACCATCTCGCAGAACGCCGGATTGACGTAGGTGATCCGCCCCTGCAGGTCGCGGGCGCGCAGGCCCGTGACCAGCGAGTCTTCCATCGCCTTGCGAAATGCAAGCGCATCCGCCAGGTCGTGTTCCGCCCGCAGCCGGCGGCGCATGTCCTTGCCCAACATGACCAGCACTGTCACCAGCGCAATCGACATGGCCGTCACCAGTGCGGTGAGGACATTGGGAAACAGGTCGGGCGCGCCGCGCCAGCTGTCCATCCTCAGCACCAGCGTATTGCCGGGCAGGTCGAGCAACTGTTGTGCGGTGAAGACCCGCGTGCCCCGCCGGGACGAGCCGTGCATCGCCAGCCGGGTGCCGTCAGCCTCCGTGAACGACACCTCCTGGCTACGCGTGAGCTGCGGACCAACCAGCCCGGCCAGGATTTCCCCCAGCGAATAGGTCGCCAGCGCGTAACCGGTCAGCTGGCCCCCGCTGACCAGCGGCAGGCACAGCTCCATCACCTCGAGGCCCAGCCCATCGACCTGGGACACGAAGTAGCTGCTGGAATAGGCTGGCCCGCTGACCCGCCGCGCGTTGGCGCAGGCCAGCGCAACGTCGGCCTGCGCATTGCCGCGCCCGAACCGGCCGAAGACAGGCGAGCGATACGGCGTGTCCACCGCGTCGAGGCTGGCCAGCGACTGGTCCCGCCATTCGAGCCGCATCCATTCGCGATGCTCTCGCAACAACGCCTGCGCCTGCGGACGCCAACCGTCCTGGCGAGGAGCGCCCGAATGAAGGGCTTGCAGGCTCTGCACGTTGCGCGTGAACGCCGAGCGGATATCGCTCACCGCGTCCCCGGTATCGCGCTCCAGCCTGCGCTGGACCTGGCTTGCCTCGTAGCGACCGGCCAGCCAGACCAATGTCACCAGGACTGCGGCGACCAGCGCGATCAGAAGCACCCAGAGGAACCAACGCAGGTAAGCAGAGAGCCGCCGCGGAACCGGTATCCGTGGAAGTGCGATCGCGCTCACAACACCCGGTGTTCGAGCGCGGGCAACTGTTGCCGCACCTGCGTCAGGCGCGACCGCTCCAGCGTTGCCACGACCACAGCCGGGCCTTCGTCCTGCTGCGCCAGGACTTCACCCCAGGGATCGACAACCATCGAGTGGCCCCAGGTCCGGCGCCCGTTTTCGTGGTGCCCCCCCTGGGCCGGCGCCACCACATAGGCCAGGTTCTCGATTGCCCGGGCGCGCAGCAGCGGTTCCCAGTGGGCCTGGCCAGTCAGATGGGTGAAGGCGCTAGGGACCAGCAGCACGTCGGCGGCCAGCTCCCGGTACAGCTCCGGGAAGCGCAGGTCGTAGCAGACCGTGAGCCCGATCCGCCAGGACTGCCCATTTCGCGCTTCGAGCGCAAAGGCCACCGGTTGCCGTCCTGGCTCGATCACCCGCCATTCGTCGTACTTCTCGCGGCCATTGTCGAAGCGAAACAGGTGGATCTTGTCGTACCGCGCGACGCATTCGCCCCTGGGCGAATACACGAGTGTCGCATTGCGCACATGGCCCTCGTCGGCCGCTTCCAGCGGCAATGTGCCGCCGACCACCCACAGGCCGAGTTCACGCGCGGTGTCGGCGAGAAACTGCTGGATCCGGCCACCGCCGAAGCGCTCACTCAGCGCAAGCTTGTCGCTGTCCTTGCGCCCCAGCAGGCAGAAATACTCCGGCAGCACCGCCAGCTCGCAGCCAGCCGACGCTGCCTGCTCCAGCAGCGCCTTGGCGGCGCCCAGGTTGCCCTCCAGCGCGACGCCGGAAACCATCTGGAGTGCCGCGACTTTCATCAGCTGCCCGCTCCGACTTTGCTTGCGGGGGGCGCATCCGGCCGCCCCTCCGGAGCCAGGGCTTTGCGTCCGAGCTTGGTGATTTTCGGATCGGTCCAGGTGCCGTCAATATGGAATTCCTGGGTGGCAGCCTTGATCAGCGGCTGGCGCAGAAACATCTGCGCCAGGAAGGTGCCGACGCCGATCGCCGGATTGATGACCGATGCCACCAGCGACGCCGTGCCAGCGTTGATTTCTGGAATGACCACCACCTTGATGTCCTGGGTCTCGTGGGCCAGGTCGGCCTTGCCTTCCATCAACACGGCGGCGTTGACGCCCTTCATCTGCAGGTTATTGGTAGCCGCCATGCCCTGCTGGATCGTAATGTCGCCGCGCACGAAGTCGAAGGCGAAGCCCTCGGTGAAGACGTCGCGGAAATCGAGCGTCAGCCGGCGCGGCAGCGACTGCAGGCTCAGCACTCCGAGCAGCTTGGCCAGCCCCGGGTCGGCCTTTAGAAACTGGCCGGCCTCCATGTTGACGTTGAAGGTTCCGTTCATGGACGGGTAGTCGAGCGCCAGCGGCGAGCCCAGCCACGACACCTGGCCTTCCATCTTGCCCTTGCCCCGACGGATGATGTCCTTCATGCCGAAGCGTGCGAGGAGCAAACCGGAGTCGGCGGTATCGAGGCGGAAGTTCATGACCATCCGGCGGCGCTCCGGCGCCCGGGCCCCGGTCCGCGCCGCGGGAGCCTGCGCGTTGAGCGCCGCCCAATTCCCGTTGGCGGTGAAGCCGGCCTCGGGGGTCGTCAGGGCCAGCTTGTTCAAGCGCCATTCCCGCACGCCACTGGCCAGCCGATTCACCGCGTCGATTTCAAGCCGACCCAGCTTTTTGCCGCGAAGTTCGAAATCGTCGACCACGATGTCCAGTGCGGGAATGGTCGTCGGCTCCTCGTCCAGCAGTGCCTCGACTTCGCTCGCGGCGGCGGCGGCGATGTTCAGGCGGGCCAGGCGGGCCGCCACCAGCCCGCTCCCCGCGCTGGACGACTGGCGGTATTCGACATAGCCATTGAGTTCAGATGCATCGACGTTGGCACGCCATGTCAGGCCCTCGCGCGAGCCACCGATCACCACGTTGTGCAGCTTGCGACCCTCAACCGTCAGCTCTTTGGCGCGAACGGCCATCACTGTCGGCAGGTAGCCCTGCGAACCCGCGGCGGCCGTGGCCACGGGCCGCAGGGGCGGGGCACCGGGAGCGCCAGCCGCCTCCAGCACGCGGATCCAGCTGTCGATGTCGACATTGACCAAGTTGATGTTGGCCATCACGCCCTGTTCCGGCAGCGGCGCCGACTCTCCGGCGGCAAGCCCGATGCCGATGCCGCCGCGCAGGACCCGGGGCTCCGGGCCGGACAGGTCGCGGACATAGCTGATGGCCGCGACCCGTCCCAGTTCAAGGGACAGCTGATCCTGCAGGCGGGTGGCGTCACCGCTGCCGAGCGACTCCCGCACCAGTGTGTTCTCGTACCGCAGCGGGAGCACCTGATCGGCGCCCTTGTTCAGCGGCGGCGGCAGGTTCAGCGCCAGCCCCTGCAGCGTACTGGTCACCGTCACTTCTGGAATGCCGCGCCGCACGGCGAGCGTCGCGTTGTACGCAGCGGTGCCGCTGGCATCCTTCGCGATGCGCGACAGGAAGCCGAGTTCGCGCGCCTGGCGCAATCCTTCCGCGCTGGCGGTGCCCTGCGCACGCAGGACGATGCTGGGCTCGGTGGCGCCAGCGACTGCGCCGTGGCCGCCTCCGTCCAGCCGAAGGTCGCCGCCCAGCGCGCGCGCTTGCGCCCCCGCAATATTGAACCCACCGTCACCGAAACTCACCACGCCCCTGGCTTTCGCCAGCTGCGGCGTGTCAGGCGAGATCTGCACGTCGTTGCCCGCCAACGTCACACTGCCTTGCACGCGCGATTTATCCGGATGGGCGATGGGCAGTTCCAGCTGAAGCCGCATCTCCGCGGCTCCGCTGGCGGTCGCCCGGGCGAGTGCGTTGCCCATGAGGGCCGAGATCGGGGAGCTGTTCACGATCGCGACCGATTCGGCCAGCGGCCCGCGCACTTCGCCCTTCACCACCACCGTCGCCGCCCGCAGGTCGGCAATCTGCGCCTCCGCCTTGAATTGCAATCCCGCAGCGCCGGCGAACCGGCCTTGGGCGCCCTTGATCTGCATGCTGTTGCGGTCAAACACCAGCTCGCCGTTCAGCTGCGTCAGCGCGGGCCACACGCCTGTTCCGCGCGTCAGGCTGGGCGGAACGTAAGCGTAAGTGGCATTGCGCACATCGGCCGTCACGCGGAATTCGCCTGGCTTGCCATCGCTGAAAGGAAAATCGCGCAGGTCGCCCTTGACCCGGAACTTGACGCCGGTCGCCGTGCCCTGGGTCACGGCCTCCCGGACATAGTCGCGGGCATTCCTGGAAATCGACTGCGGCAGGTACCGGTGCACGCGCGTCCCGTCGGCACGGGTCAGGCTCCCCTGCAGATCCAGCACGCCGGGAAAGCGCGAATGCGCAGTGGAGCGCACGGGGTCACCGGTGTGCCAGCTGGCCTGCCCGTCACCCTGCGCATCGGCATTGGCGAACTTCAGGTTCGCAACCGACACAGCGATCTCGTTGCCCATGTGCTGCCACAGCACATCGGCCGAAAGCTCGTCGAACGGCAGCACCGGCTCCTCGAAGACGCCAGGCAAGTCCAACGCTCCCTTGCGGATGTTGACCCGGGCCTTGCCACCGGACTCGGTCAGGTCGAACTCCACCATCGCACCCCGTATACCGGGGCTGCCGATCGGCGGCCGGTTGGGCGGCGCGTCGCGGACTGCGACACCGGGGCGCGAAGCCAGCTCGAGCTCGGAGGCGCGACCTTTGGCTTGATAGGTGAGCAAGGCGTCCAGCGGGCCTTGCCACCTGGCCTGGACTGAGTCGACCAGGCCTCTGGGCGCATAGGCCTGGATGGCTGCGTGCGTGACGGTGCCAAGAGGCATCCGGCTGGCGACCTGGCCGAGCGCCGCGAGATCGAGTTTGTCGGCCCGAATTTCTCCCCGCGCAGGATTGCTGCCTTCGGCCTGGGTCCAGGCCACGAACACGTTGCCGCCAGGCCAGCGCTGGCCCTCCCGGGTCTGGAACTGCAGGTCATGGGTCTGGAATTCGAAGCCGCCCTCACGCCGCTTGCCGCCGAGCCGGCCGGACGCCGACTGCAGCGCCAGTGGCTGCAGCCCGGGACCGAGCGTGGCGTCGACGTCCGCCAGCACGACATCGGCAGTCGCTCCCGCCAGCTGGCCGTGCACCACGTCGACCCAGGCGCGCAGTGCGCCGCGCCCCTGCGTCACCTCGACGCCCAGGTTGGCGTAACGGCGAAGCTGCGAAACATCGACCCGCTCGAAATCGGCGAAGACCTGGCCGTCCCATTCCTGCCACAGCGCCCGATGCCGCGACAACAGCGGCTGGCGAAACTGCCCCCTCAGCGTGAAGCGATCCCCCCATTCAGGCGGCGGTGTCGCGTCCAGCCGCATTGCATGGCGCCGGGTCGAATTACGCACCACCAGGTCGACTTCGCGCAATGCCAGCGGCGGCGCGGCGCGAAGTTCGTCGGTCCAGCGCACCGTTCCGCGGCGGACGAGAAATTCGGTCTGGCTGAAAAACCAGTCGGCGGCGCGGCTGTCTCCCTTGTCCGCCTTTGAGAAGTCGAGGCCTGCGACGTGGATATGGCCATCGGCGGAACGGCGGATTTCGACTTCGGGCTGGTCGATCACGAGCTGGTCGAAACCCAGGTTCCACAGCGACCGGGGCGTCAGTGCCGCCACGACCCGCGGCAACCGAAGCGCCTCGCGGCCCTGGGCGTCCATCAGCACCACGTCCGTCAGCTCGAAAGAAGGGATCAGACCGCCGCTGCGCGCAGCCACGCTGCCGATGCGCACGGGCACGCCAAGCACCCGTCCGACCTCGATTTCCAGGTCGGGGCGAAGCTCGCCGATTCGGGGCACAATCCAGCCGTGGAGCGCTCCCCACGCGAGTGCAAGCACCAGCCACGCGGTGGCCAGCAGCCACAGAATCCACTGCGCGATAGTGGCGGATGCCTTCAACAGACGTGAGGGAGACGGCGTCGACTCGTTCATGAATACTTGGATGTGGCAGGAATTATGACCCTCGGCGGTCGATCGAGTTCACCAGCAGCGGTGTCGCACGTGTCGGACAACCGCGCTTTCGCCGCCGTCCCACAAGCAGGCGCCGCGCCGACCCTCTCGGGCTATTCGCGCTTCGCCCAGCGGCTTCGGCGCCGCTACGTCGTGGAGCTGCCTCTGCTTTGCGCTGGCGTGCCGGACCGGGTGCGGATGGCGCAAACTTACGAAGCACTTCGCCAGCGCGGCGACGACACCGGGACCGCGCTTCGGATCCTGCGCCAGCTGGTGATCGAGCGGCTCATGCGGCTGGACTGCGACGAGCAGGCCCCGTTGTCAGTGGTGACGCAGGCCGTGACGGAACTGGCCGAATTCGCGCTCGACGCGGCTTGCATGCAGGCCCGGCAAGACCTTGATCCGCTGCATGGCGCTCCGGCCGGCGCCGACGGGAAGCGCGCGCAATTGTGGGTCGTCGGCATGGGCAAGCTCGGTGCGCGGGAACTCAACGTTTCCAGCGACATCGACCTGGTCTACATATATGACCAGGATGGTGAAACCGCTGGCCAGGCCACCGGCGGCCGGGGCCGCATTTCCAATCACGAGTACTTCACCAAGATGGTCAAGGCCATCTACACGTTGATCGGTGACACCACCGAGCACGGTTTCGTGTTCCGGGTGGACCTCGCCTTGCGGCCCAACGGCAACTCGGGGCCGCCTGCCGTGTCGCTGGGCGCTCTGGAGCAGTACTTTCAGGTCCAAGGCCGCGAATGGGAGCGCTTTGCCTGGCTCAAAAGTCGGGTCGTTGCCCCCGCCGACAGCATCCATGACGGCTCGGCCGCCGCCCTGCGCGGCGTGGTGCTGCCATTCGTGTTTCGCCGCTACCTCGATTACAGCGTGTTCGATTCGCTGCGTGTCCTGCACAAGCAGATCCGCGAGCATGCCGCGCGCCGCAGCGCGGGCCGCCCGGAACGGACCAACGACGTCAAGCTGTCGCGCGGCGGGATCCGCGAGATCGAGTTCATCGTGCAGCTGCTGCAGGTGGTTCGCGGCGGCCAGTATCCCGAGCTTCGCACCCGTCCGACGCTGCAGGCACTGCAAAGGCTCGCGGCCGCCGGCCTGATGTCGCCGGCAACCGCCGGTGCTCTGGCTGGTGCCTATGACTTCCTGCGACGCGTCGAGCACCGCATCCAGTACCTGGACGACCAGCAAACCCATGTGCTGATGTCTTGCGACCAGGACCTGGAATGGATCGCCCGCACCATGGGGTATCCGGACTGCTGCCCGTTCCTGCACGAACTGGACGTGCACCGCGAATTCGTGGCGCAGGAATTCGACACTCTGCTCGGAGGAGGCGCGGTCGATTGCAAGACCTGCAGCGGCCCTAAGGGTGCGCGTGCCGCTCCGCCCGACCTGGACGCCTTGCTCGAGCAGTTGCCCCCGCTGGTGCGCGAGCGGGTCGCGCGCTGGCGTGGCCATCCCCGGGTGCTGGCCTTGCGCGAGGATGCACGGCAACGGCTGGTGCGGCTGCTCGCCCGAACCGCGAACTGGCTGCAGGAGGGCAGCGTCAGCGAAGACGCGGCGCTGCGCATGGCGGACTGGATGGAGCCGCTGCTGCGGCGCGAAAGCTATCTTGCGCTGCTGCTTGAGCGGCCGAGCGTGCACGAGCGGCTGCTGCGGCTGCTGGGCGCGGCGCGCTGGCCTGCCCGCTACCTGTTGCAGCATCCCGGAGTCATCGACGAACTGGCCAGCGACGCCCTGCTGTCGGACCGGTTCGCGGCCGAAGAATTCGACAGGGAACTGGAGCATCGGCGCAAGTCGCTGCAGATCACAGCCGAGGACGACGACGAGTCGCTGATGAACCTGCTGCGGCGCGCCCACCACGCCGAAGTCTTCCGGACCCTGGCGCGCGATGTCGAGGGCCGGTTGACGGTAGAGCAGGTCGCCGATGACCTGAGCGCACTGGCCGACGCCACCGTGCGCATCACCGCGCGCTGGTGCTGGCAGCGCCTGAAAAACGCGCACCGCGCCAGTCCCAGCTTCGCGATCATTGGCTATGGAAAGCTGGGCGGAAAGGAACTCGGCTACGGCAGTGACCTGGACATCGTGTTCGTCTACGAAGACGAGGACGAACGTGCACCAGAGGCCTACGCCGCCTTCGTCCGCAAGCTGATCAACTGGCTCAGCACCAAGACGGCCGAGGGCGACCTGTTCGAGATCGATACCGCATTGCGTCCGAACGGCAATTCGGGCCTGTTGATCACAACCTTCAACGCCTATGCCAACTACCAGCAGCGCCGCGGCAGCAACACGGCCTGGACCTGGGAGCACCAGGCGATGACGCGAGCGCGCTTCGTCCTGGGAGAGGAATCGCTGCGCCATCGTTTCGACGCCGTGCGGCAGGCCGTCATCACGGCACCCCGGGACCCGCAGGCGCTGCGCCATGAGATCCTCGGCATGCGGGAGAAGGTGCGGGCGGCGCATCCGGTCCGGGAAGGTCGCTTTGACGTCAAGCACAGCCGGGGCGGCATGGTCGACGCGGAGTTCGCGGTGCAAATGCTGGTGCTGGCGCACGCCGCAGCTCACGCTGAGCTGGTCCCGAACGTCGGCAATATCGCTTTGTTGCAGCGTGCTGAAACCGCAGGCCTGGTCCCCGCCGGTGTCGGACAGGCAGCGGCCAACGCCTATCGCGAACTGCGCCGGGTCCAGCACCATGCCCGCCTGAACGAAGAACCGACCCAGGTCGCGCCTGAAACACTGGCACGCGAGCGCGACGCCGTCCTGGCGCTGTGGGACGCAGCCTTCGCACCGGCGCCGGTCAGCCGCGTCTGACCCCTGGTGTCTGACCCCCGGCATGAGTCCGGGCGGGCGCGCCAGCCAGTGGTAGGCTTGTGGGTTGCGCGCTGCGCCCGGACGCACAACGACCGGTGCCCGCGGCGCCCTTGCTCACCCGACCCCGGGAAGGATCCGATGAGAAACCTCCGCCCGCCTGCCGCGGCCCTGGTCATGTGGCTTGCGGGGTGTGCGACGCCGATGCTGCCGCCACTTGTCACCGCCACATCGCCGCCCCAGTGGTACAGCCCCTTGCCGCACAACGGCGCGCTGGGCGACCTGACGCAATGGTGGCAGCAGTTCGACGACCCGTTGCTGGTGCAGCTGATCGAATCTGCGCAGACCCTCAGCCCCACGGTTGCGGCAGCTCGCTCGCGCATCGGACAGGCACGCGCGGGCCGGACCGCCGCCCGGGCTGCCTTGCTTCCGAATCTCGACGCGCAGGCCAGTGCATCGCGCGGCTCCCAGCCGCCGCTGCCGCTGAACACCACGGTGCAAGCCGGGTTTCAGGCTGGTTGGGACATCGACCTGTTCGGCGGCAATCGCGACGCGTTGCAGGCGGCGCAGTCGCGCCTCGATGCCGCGCAAGCCGGTTGGCACGAAGCCAGAGTGTCAGTGGCGGCGGAGGCCGCCCTGAGCTACCTGAACCTGAGGACCTGCGAGCGCCAGCTCGAGGTCGCCGCCGGCGACGCCAGGTCACGCGCCGAAAGCTCTCGCCTGGCAGAACTCACGGCCCGCGCCGGCTTCACGGCGCCAGCCAGCGCTGCACTGGCCCAGGCCAGTGCAGCCGAAGGATCGGCGCGCGCCACCCAGCAGCGGGCCCTGTGCGATATCGAAATCAAGACCCTGGTGGCCCTAAGCGGATTGCCTGAGCCGCAACTGCGCCAGCAGCTGTCGACGCCGTGGCAGGAACCGGGCCAGCCAGTGCTGCTGCCTGTCATCTCCCTGCCGGCGCAGCTACTGGTCCAGCGCCCCGACGTTTACCGGGCCGAGCGTGAAGTCGCCGCTGCCAGCGCCGATATCGGGAGCGCCCAGGCGCAGCGCTACCCACGTCTGAGCCTGACCGGGTCGGTCGCCGCCGGTATCGTGCACAGTGGCGGCGCCAGCAACGATGCGCAGACCTGGTCCATCGGGCCGCTGGCCGTCACGGTGCCGCTGTTCGACGGAGGACGCCGCGCTGCGAACGTGGAAGCGACGCAGGCGCGCTACGACGAAGCTGTCGCGCAGTACGCGTCGCGCGTGCGGCAGGCGGCGCGGGAAGTCGAGGAAGCGTTGGTCAACCTGGAAAGCGCCCGTCTCCGGATGGAAGATGCACGGACCGCCGCCGACGGGTTTCGAAGCTCGTTCGCGGCGACAGAGGCTCGCTATCGAAGCGGCCTGGGCAGCCTGGTGGAACTGGAAGAAGCGCGTCGTACGGCATTGGCCGCCGAAACTGCGCTGGTCAGCCTGCAGCGTGAACGCGTCGCAGCCTGGATCGCACTGTATCGGGCCGTCGGCGGCGGCTGGGGCCGCCCGGACGCAGCGCCTGCATGACATCGATCGGGGCTCCAATGATGAACACGACCACCTTCTCTCCCGCGCCTGTCGCCGCGGTGCTGTGCACCGTCGTCGTTGCACTCGCGTTGCAGGCCTGCGGGGCTCGCGCCGACGACGACAAGAAGACGGTGAAGCCGGCGCTCACCGTCACCACAACGCAGCCGCAGCGGACCACGCTGTCGGAGAAACTGACCGCCAACGGAAACATTGCTGCCTGGCAGGAAGCCAGTGTCGGCGCCGAAACTGGCGGGCTGCGACTGACCGAAGTGCGGGCCAATGTCGGGGACCGGGTGCAGAAAGGCCAGGTGCTTGCAACGTTCGCCGCGGAGACCCTCGGTGCCGAGGCTGCGCAAGCCCGGGCCAGCCTTGGCGAATCCGAGGCCAGTGCTGCGAACGCGTCAGCCGATGCCGAGCGTGCCCGCAGCCTGCAGGCCACCGGCGCGCTCAGTGCTTCGCAGATCAGCCAGTACCTGACAGCGGAGAAAACGGCGCGGGCCCGGGTCGAAGCTGCGCGCGCCCTGTTCCAGGTCCAGCAGGTGAGGCTGGGCCAGACTCAGGTCCGGGCTCCTGACAGCGGCATCATCTCTGCGCGTCTCGCCACGGTCGGCGCAGTGGTCGGCAGCGGCGCCGAACTGTTCCGCCTGATCCGCCAGGGCCGGCTGGAGTGGCGGGCCGAGGTGACGTCAGTGGAGCTTGGACGACTCACGACCGGCACGACGGCGCTGGTCACCGCGGCCAGCGGCGCGAAGCTGGCGGGCCGCGTGCGCACCATCGGCCCTACAGTGGACCCGCAGACCCGCGCCGCTCTGGTCTATGTGGACCTGACAGCGCTGCCCGGCGCTGCCAGCGGCAGTGCGCGCGCTGGAATGTTCGCCCGGGGCGAGTTCGACCTGGGGGCAACGCCGGCCGTCACAGTGCCGCAACCTGCGCTGGTGGTGCGCGACGGTTTCAGTTATGTCTACCGGGTGAATGCAGACAACCGCGTGAGGCAGCTGAAGGTCCAGACCGGCAGGTTTCAGCAAGGTCGCGTCGAGATCCTATCGGGCTTGCCGGCCGACGCCCGCATCGTTGCCGACGGAGCCGGCTTTCTCAACGACGGCGACCTGGTTCGGCTGGCTGCGCCGGCCGCCCCAAAATAGGACCCGCCATGATGAACGTGTCGTCCTGGTCGATCCGCAATCCGATTCCAGCAGTGATGTTGTTCGTCCTGCTCACCTTTGCCGGCCTGCTGTCGTTCAACGCGATGAAAGTGCAGAACTTCCCCGACATCGACCTGCCGACGGTGATGGTCAGTGCAGCCCTGCCCGGCGCGGCGCCGGCACAGCTCGAAACCGACGTCGCGCGGAAAATCGAAAACGCCATTGCGATGCTGCAGGGCCTCAAGCATGTCTACACCAAGGTGCAGGACGGAGCGGTGACCATCACCGCCGAATTCCGATTGGAAAAACCTGTCCAGGAGGCAGTTGACGACGTCCGCTCGGCGGTGGCGCGCGTGCGCGGCGAACTGCCAGGCGATGTCCGCGAACCCATCGTCACCAAGATGGACCTCGCCGGTCAGCCGGTGCTGGCATTCGCGATCAATTCGTCCCGCATGGACGAAGAAGCCCTGTCATGGTTCGTCGACAACGACATCTCGCGCAAGTTGCTGGCCGTTCGGGGCGTCGGCGCCGTGAATCGGGTCGGCGGCGTGACGCGAGAGATTCGCGTCGCGCTGGATCCATCGCGGCTGCAGGCGCTGGGCGTCTCGGCTGCGGAAATTTCGCGCCAGCTGCGCCAGGTGCAGACCGAGAGCGCCGGCGGCCGCACCAACATCGGCGGCGGCGAGCAGCCAATGCGCACGCTGGCGACGGTGAAGACGGCGCAGGAAGTCGGCGAGCTTGAGCTGGCGATTCCCGGGGCCGGCAGTGGCACAACGGCGGCAGGCCGCAGACTTAGGTTGAACAACGTGGCAACGGTCAGCGACACGACCGCGGAGCCCCGGGCAGCAGCGCTCCTGAACGGCAAGCCCGTGGTTGGCTTCGAAGTCTCGCGCAGCCGCGGCGAATCGGAAGTCGCGGTCGGAGCAGCCGTTCAAAAGGCCCTGGCCGACTTGAAGCAGCAGCGTCCCGACCTCGAATTGACCCAGGCCTTCGACTTCGTGACGCCGGTGGAGGAGGAATACCACGGGTCGCTGCACCTGCTCTACGAAGGCGCGATCCTGGCCGTGCTGGTGGTCTGGCTGTTCCTGCGCGACTGGCGAGCGACCTTCGTGTCCGCGATCGCCCTGCCGATGTCGGCGATCCCCGCGTTCGTGGGGATGTACCTGCTGGGATTTTCGGTCAACGTCGTGACGCTCCTGGCGTTGTCCCTTGTAGTCGGAATCCTGGTGGACGACGCGATCGTCGAAGTCGAGAACATCGTGCGCCACCTGCGCATGGGCAAGACACCGTACCAGGCGGCAATGGAAGCGGCCGACGAAATCGGCCTGGCGGTGATCGCGACGACCTTCACCCTGATCGCCGTGTTCCTGCCAACGGCATTCATGAGTGGCATCGCGGGCAAGTTCTTCAAGCAGTTTGGCTGGACCGCGTCGCTGGCCGTCGCGGCGTCGCTGCTGGTCGCACGGGTGTTGACCCCGATGATGGCCGCCTACCTGCTCAAACCGATCGTTACCGCGCATGTCGAGCCCAGGTGGATGAAGGTGTACCTGCGCTGTGTGAACTGGAGCATGAAGCACCGCATCGTGACGGTGGTGCTGTCGACGCTGTTCTTCTTCGGCTCGGTGGCCTTGATTCCGCTGCTGCCGACCGGCTTCATTCCGCCCGACGACAATTCCCAGACGCAGGTCTACCTCGAGCTGGCGCCCGGCTCGACCCTGGAGCAAACCAAGGCGGCGGCCGAACAGGCGCGCCAGATGGTTTCGAAGGTGGAGCACGTCAAGAGCGTCTACACAACGATCGGCGGCGGCAGTGCCGGAACCGACCCGTTCGCCAACAGCGGCGCGGCCGAAGCGCGCAAGGCGACCCTCACAATTTTGCTGGCCCAACGCGGCGAGCGTCCGCGCAAGCAACGTATCGAGAACCAGCTACGCGCCGCGCTCGAGCCCTTGCCCGGCGTGCGGAGCAAGGTGGGGCTGGGCGGCTCGGGGGAAAAGTACGTGCTGGTCCTGACCGGCGAAGATCCGCAGGCGCTGCAGTCTGCTGCCCGCGCTGTGGAGAAGGACCTGCGCACCATTGCGGGCCTTGGCAGCGTGGCATCCACCGCCAGCCTGATCCGCCCGGAGATCGCGGTGCGGCCGAACTTCGCCGCGGCGGCAGACCTCGGCGTGACCAGCGCCGCGATCGGTGAAACGCTGCGCATCGCCACCGCCGGCGACTATGACATCGCGCTTCCCAAGCTGAATCTTTCGCAGCGGCAGGTGCCGATCGTCGTCAAGCTGGAAGAGGGCGCGCGCAAGGACCTGCGCGTGCTGGAACGGCTGGCCGTGCCCGGCAGCCGCGGTCCGGTGATGCTGGGCGAGGTGGCAACGCTGGAGATGACCGGAGGTCCGGCTGTGATCGACCGCTACGACCGGTCACGCAATGTCAACTTTGAGATCGAGTTGTCCGGCCTTCCGCTGGGTGACGTCGCGGCCGCGGTGCAGGGCCTGCCGTCGGTCAGGAACCTGCCCCCCGGTGTGCGTGTGATCGAGGTCGGCGACGCCGAAGTGATGGGCGAGCTGTTCGCCAGCTTCGGCCTGGCGATGCTGACCGGCGTGCTGTGCATCTACATCGTGCTGGTGCTGCTGTTCAAGGACTTCCTGCATCCGGTCACCATCCTGTGCGCATTGCCGCTGGCGCTGGGTGGCGCATTCGTGGGACTGCTGATCGCGCAGAAAAGCTTTTCCATGCCGTCGCTGATCGGCCTGATCATGCTGATGGGCATCACGACCAAGAACTCGATCCTGCTGGTGGAGTACGCAATCGTTGCGCGGCGCGGCCACGACGGAAGGGATGGCCATCCCGTCGTGCCTGCCATGTCGCGCTTCGACGCGTTGCTGGACGCCTGCCACAAGCGCGCCCGGCCGATCATCATGACGACCATCGCCATGGGCGCAGGCATGCTGCCGATCGCGATCGGCTTCGGCGCGGCCGATCCGAGTTTTCGCTCGCCCATGTCGATCGCGGTCATCGGCGGCCTGATCACCTCCACCGTGCTCAGCCTGCTGGTGGTGCCGGTGGTCTTTACCTACCTCGACGACCTGGATCAGTTTCTGGTGCGGAGTTTCGGAAAGCTTCGTCGTCGGACGAAGCAGCCAGTCACGGCTGGGACGGATCCGGCTGCGAAGTCGAACGGATCCGCTTGACCAAAGCGGTGGTCGAATAGCCGTCGACGAACGCAATGGCCTGCGCGCGGCCGCCGTAGCTTTCGACCAGCCGGGTCTCGGCAAGTCGGCCCATGTCGTAATCGCCGCCCTTGACCAGCACGGCGGGCATGAGCTCTGCGATGAGGTCGAGCGGAGTGTCCTCGTCGAACGCCGTCACGAGGTCGACCGACTCGAGCGCTGCGAGCACCACTGCGCGGTCGTGTTCCGCGTTCAGCGGCCGGTCGGATCCCTTGTTCAGGCGCTTGGCCGAGGCATCGGTGTTCAGGGCGACGACCAGGCTGCCACCCAACTGGCGGGCCTGTGCCAGATAGGTCACATGCCCACGGTGCAGCACGTCGAACACACCATTGGTGAAGACCACCGGCTGCCGCAAGGCAGCGACCCGTTGGGCAGCATCGGCCCGCGCGACGATCTTTCGGAGGAAGGCGGGGACTGTCACGGAGTCGTGGCTGTGGCCCAGGCCCGGCTTGACAGCCACGCGCCCGTCAGGCCCCGCCAGGCACGATACCCGCGTTGCCGGCATTGAGAGAGGCGGTGACTTCCTTGCGGTAGCGGTTGAGTTCCTGCACCGATTTGAAGCTGCGATCCATCAGCAGGCTCATGTTGTGCAAAATCCGCTCGACCACCCGGCCTTCCCAGGCAGCGTCGAAGTTGATCTGCTTGTCGAGCCAATGCTCGAGCCACTCCGGGTCCGGCAAACGGCTCTGGATCGTGTCGTTCGGAAACAGCGCCTTGTTCACATGCAGGTTGGTCGGGTGCAGCGCCTGCGCTGTCCGCCGGGCGCTGGCCATGAGGACGCCGACTTTGGTGAACGCCGCCTTGGCTTCGTTGCCGAACTTGTTGATCGCACGCTTCATGTAGCGCAGGTAGGCGCCGCCATGCCGCGCCTCGTCCTGGCTCAGCGTGGTGTAAATATGCTTGATCACCGGCTCCGTATGCCATTCGGCCGCCCGCCGGTACCAGTGGTTGAGCCGGATTTCGCCGCAGAAGTGCAGCATCAGCGTCTCCAGGGCCGGCGCCGGTTCGAATTCGAAGCGCACGTCGTGCAGTTCCTTTTCGGTCGGGGCGAGCTCCGGGCGGAAACGCTTCAGATATTCCATCAGCACCAGCGAGTGCTTCTGCTCCTCGAAAAACCAGATCGACATGAAAGCGGAAAAGTCGCTGTCGTCCTTGTTGTCACGCAAAAACATCTCGGTTGCCGGCAGGGCAGACCATTCCGTGATCGCGTTCATCTTGACCGTTTGCGCCTGTTCGTCCGACAGCTTGGCCGCGTCGAAAGCCGCCCACGGGATATCCTTGTCCATGTCCCAACGGACAGCCTCCAGTTGCTTGAACAATTCAGGATAGAGCATGCTTTCTACTTTCTTGACTGCCAGTATTTTAGGGGACAGAGGTAAATTGGGCGGCAACAGCCTCCAAGCCCGGAGCCGGCCCGGCCGCGCCGTCTCCGCACCGCATCCGGCCCTCTCGCACCTTTGCAACCTGAATGGTTTACGCTAGCGGTAGCCACCGGAGACCGACAATGAACAAGATTCTGCGCCTTATGTGCGTTATTTGGGCTGCTTTGGTTTTGCTGCCCGTGCACGCCGCTGAGGCGGGCCCGCCAGCCGACCCCGCTTGCCCGGCCAGCCTGCGCTATACGTTTCCCCGGCTTCAGGACGAAAAGCCACAGTCACTGTGCCAGTACAGCGGCAAGGTCGCGCTGGTGGTCAACACCGCGAGCTACTGCGGTTTCACGCCCCAGTACGAAGGCCTCGAAGCGCTGTACGCCAAGTACAAGGATCAGGGTCTGGTCGTCCTCGGATTTCCATCCAATGACTTTGCCCAGGAAAAAGGCAGCAACAAGGACATCGCTGACTTTTGCGAAAACACCTTCGGCGTGAAATTCCCGATGTTCGGCAAGAGCAGCGTGCGCGGTGCCAACGCCAATCCGCTGTTCAGGCAACTCGCGGAAAAGACCGGCCGCCAGCCGCTCTGGAACTTCCATAAGTATCTGATCGGCCGAGACGGCACCATTGTCGCCAGCTACACCACCCTGACCGACCCGACCGACAAGACCTTGCTGCGCGACATCCGGAAACAGCTCGCCGCCCATTGACTTGCCATGAGAAAACTCATCAGTCATAATACGACCGATGAGTTTTACCCCAGCTCTGGCAGCCTTGCCGTTCACAATAATTTACCTGTTGCCTGCATGGATGCAGGGGAACTGGCGGGGTGGTGCGGCCCTCTATCACTGGCGAACGGGACAGGTCCCGTCAAGAAACCAGTTATTGCTGCGAAGCCTGCCGGGAGCAGTTAGCCCGGCTGCAATCCCGGGGCGACTCTTCTCCTCCTCCCTCCCTCCCTCCTTCGTTCCGGGGCGCTTCGCAGCATTTTTATTTTCGGCCAGCCGACCGGAGCATCTCCCATGAGGGTGGCGATCGTCGGCTCCGGCATTTCGGGGCTCGCGGCCGCGCACGCACTGCAGAGCCATGCGCAGGTCTCGGTCTTCGAGGCAGGCAGCTGGTTTGGCGGCCACACCCACACCGTCGACGTCACGCTGCCGACGCCCCAAGGTCCCATGACGCATGGCGTCGACACCGGCTTCCTGGTCTTCAATGAGCGGACCTATCCCCGGTTGATCGCTTTGTTTGCCGAGTTGGGAGTCGCGACCGTCAAGTCCGACATGTCGTTCTCGGTCCAGGTCGCCAAGGCTTTTGGTGACCGTCCGCTTGAATGGAGCGGCTCCAGCCTGAACACGGTGTTCGCCCAGCGCTCCAATCTGGGCCGGCCGCGGTTTTTGCGGATGTTGCGCGACCTGCTTCGGTTCAACCGACTGGCGACCCGGACTGCACAGGCCGGCCAGGAAGCCGGAATGCTCCAGCCCCTGGGTGAATTCCTGCGCGAACAGCGCTTCAGCGATGAATTCCGCGACTGGTACCTGCTGCCGATGATCGGCTGCATCTGGAGCTGCCCGAC
This sequence comes from Ramlibacter sp., assembly GCA_025351615.1. GTDB lineage: Bacteria > Pseudomonadota > Gammaproteobacteria > Burkholderiales > Burkholderiaceae_C > Ramlibacter. The sequence goes on from JANXVP010000132.1 coordinate 24,377, forward strand.
CGACCAGATGCTGCGCTTTCCGCTTGCGACACTGATCCGCTTTTGCCACAACCACGGCCTGCTCCAGGTGACCGACCGCCCTCAATGGTGGACGGTCGCCGGGGGGGCACGCAACTATGTCGCCCGGATCCTTGAACAGGTTCCCGACAAGCGGCTGAACACCCCGGTGCAGCGCGTCAGCCGGGACGGGGCGGAAGTCGTGGTCGTGACGGATGGCGGTACCGAACGTTTCGATCAGGTGGTCCTGGCAACCCATCCGGACCAGGCACTGGCCCTGCTGGCCGACCCCAGTGTGCAGGAACGCGAGGTGCTGGGCGCGATCCGCTACCAGCGCAACCACGCCGTTTTGCACACCGACACGTCGGTGCTTCCGCAGAACCGCGGTGCCTGGGCGGCGTGGAACTACGAACGTGCGGCATCTGAAAGCAACGCGCAGGTCTGCCTGCATTACTGGCTCAACCGGCTGCAGCCGCTGCCATGGCGGCAACCGGTCGTGGTGTCGCTGAATCCAGCGCGTGAGATCGCGCGTAACTGCATCATGGGCGAATACGACTACGAGCATCCAGTCTTCGACCTGGCCGCGATCCGCGCCCAGACCGATGTGCCATTGCTGCAAGGGCAGCGCCGGACCTGGTTTTGCGGCGCCTGGATGGGCTATGGATTCCACGAAGACGGCCTCAAGGCAGGCCAGCTGGTAGGTCGCATGTTGCGCGCAGGGGCTCAGGCTGCCACCGACGGCAGGATGGAGGCAGTCGCGTGAGCGGGGCGCTGATCGGGTTCGGCCAGGTTCGGCACAACCGCTTGCGGCCGGCACGCAATGCCTTTGAATATCCCACTTATTTCCTGATGCTCCCGCTGCGCACGCTGCACCGCGAAGGCAGCGGCGTCCTGGCACACAACCGGCGCGGCGCGCTCAGCTTTTTCGACCGGGACCACGGCGATGGCGGCGACAATGCGCTTGTCTGGCTCGACGCGTTGCTCAGCGCCGAAGGCATTACCGACGCAACAGGCGAAGCGTGGCTGCACTGCTATCCCCGCGTCCTGGGCTATACCTTCAAACCGGTGAGTTTCTGGTACTGCCACCGCGAAGACGACTCCCTGCGCGCGATCGTGGTCGAGGTCAACAACACCTTTGGCGAGCGACACTGCTATCTGCTCGACACACCGGTGCTGGGCGTGGAGCAGCGGGCCGACAAGGCCTTCCATGTCTCTCCCTTTTGCTCGTTGGAAGGCGGCTACCGCTTCCGCTTCATGCTGGACCCGCAACGCACGCGCACCGTCGCGCGCATCGACTACGACGACGACACCGGCCCGCTCCTGCAGACCAGCGTCAGCGGATCGCTGCAACCCCTGACCCGGGCTGCGCTGCGCCGCGCATTCTGGCGCCATCCCGCGATGACGTTGGGCGTGATCGGCCGTATTCACTGGCAGGCGCTCAAGCTGTGGAGCAAGCGCGTGCGTTTCATCAGCAAACCGCCACCGCCCGACGTCATTCTGACGCGCTCATCCAGGCCATGAACACGACGACAGCCCCCGCCTCCTTCGCCATTCCCATCGGCGCGCCGCCTGCCGCGCGTCATGTCCTGCGCCTGATTCAGCGCCTGGTTCACGGGTCGCTGACGCTACAGCTGCCGGACGGCTCCACGCAGCGCTTCGGCAATGGCCAGTCGCCGCATGCGGCGATCGTGCTGCGCAACTGGAACGTCTGCGCCCGTGCACTGAAATCCGGCGACATCGGCTTCGCCGAAAGTTATTTCGCCGGTGACTGGAGCACGCCCAACCTGACCGAGCTGCTCAAGCTGTTCATCGCAAACCGCCGGGCGCTGGACGGCGTGATCTACGGCAGCTGGGCGGGCCGCTTGCTGTACCGCATGAAACACGCGCTCAATCGCAATACCCGCAGCAACAGCCAGAAGAACGTTCATGCCCACTACGACCTGGGCAATCGCTTCTACGACCTGTGGCTGGACCCGACGATGAACTATTCGTCGGCATGGTTCGAGGGCGACCGCAACGCTCCCATGGGCCCGGCGCAGGACGCCAAGGTCCGCCGCGCGCTGCGCATGGCGGGGGTGCGGCCTGGCGACTGGGTGCTCGAGCTGGGTTGCGGCTGGGGCGCTTTGGCCGAACTGGGCGCGACCGAATTCGGCGCCTTTGTCACGGGTGTCACGCTGTCGACCGAACAACTGGAGTTCGCGCAGAAGCGCATCGCCCGAAAAGGCATTGCCGATCGCGTTGACCTGCGGTTGCAGGATTACCGCGACATCGCCGATGCGCCTTTCGACGCCATCTGCTCGATCGAGATGGTCGAGGCGGTGGGCCGCGAATACTGGCCCGAGTACTTTCAGACCGTGCACCGGCTGCTCAAGCCGGGAGGCCGCGCCTGCATCCAGAGCATCGTGATCGACGACGAGCTGTGGGATCGCTATATTCATTCCACGGACTTTATCCAGCAGTACATCTTTCCGGGCGGTTGCCTGCCCTGTCCGCGCGAGTTTCGCCGTGAGGCCGCAGCGGCCGGACTCGAAGTGATCGACGAACTTGCTTTCGGCGCCGACTACGCCGAGACGCTCCGGCGCTGGCGTGACAGCTTCCTGGCCCGCAGGAGCGACGTGCTCCAGCTGGGATTCGACGAAAGGTTCATCCGCATATGGGAGTTCTATCTCGCCTACTGCGAGGCGGCATTCGAAGAAGCCAATATCGACGTCGTGCAGTACACGCTATTGAAAAGATAGCGGCGACCGCCCTGGTTGTCTGCTCCCTGACCTTCTCGTTGCCAAAAATGCTGCTGGCCCAGCCGGTTTCCGGCCTCTCCGAGCTGGTGCCTTCCGGGCGCGCCGCCGGACATGCGCGGCTGCGGTTCTGGGGCCTGGACGTGTACGACGCCAGTCTGCGGGTCGCTCCGGGTTTTCGCAGGGCCGATTTCCCTTTGCATGGCTTCGCTTTGCAGTTGCATTACCTGCGCGCTTTCAGCGCTGTCGATATCGCGCAGCGTTCAGTGGACGAAATGCGTCGCGCCGGCGGCCTTTCCAAGGACCAGACAGACCAGTGGCAAACCGGCCTGGCACGCCTGTTGCCGGACGTGCGGGAAGGTGACCGGCTCATTGGCGTCAATCGACCGGGACGGGCGCCGCTGTTCCTGCTCAACGGCCGGCCGCTGGGCGAATTCGGCGACGCGCAGTTTGCCAAGCTGTTTTTCGGCATCTGGCTGGGTCCGCAGAGTTCCGAGCCGGCGCTGCGCGACGCGCTGCTCGCAGGTACGGCGCAGTGAGCTCGCAGCATCGTCTTTCCGCGGTCGAGTGCTTACGGTACGGCCTGCTAGGACTTCCGCTCGCCTTCGTGGCGCTTCCGCTCTACATCATCCTTCCCAACCACTACGCCCGGGAGTTCGGCGTTCCCCTGGCCACCTTGGGGGCGGTGCTGCTGGCTGCACGCCTGTTCGATGCGGTCATCGATCCATGGATCGGTCGCCTGAACGACAGGCTGTTTGCCCGCTCGCCAGGCGCGGTGCTGGCGCTGGGTGCAGTCGCTGCCGTGCTGTTGGCAGTGGGCTTCACGCTCCTGTTCTTCCCGCTGACGCGCGATCCGACGGCGCTTCTGGCCTTCGCCGGCTCGGCCCTGGTTCTCACTTACGCGGGTTACAGCGCTCTCAGCGTGGCGCACCAGTCCTGGGGCGCGCGCCTGGGCGGTGACGAATCGCAGCGAAGCCGCATCGTCGCGTGGCGGGAAGGTTTCGGTCTGATCGGCGTGTTGCTGGCCTCGCTGCTTTCCGTATCGCTGGGCCCGAAAATCGCAACAGCGGTGTTTTTCATCGTGCTGGCAAGCGGGTGGATCGCGTGGTCCCGCAGTCCACGGCCGCAGCGCTTCCAGGCCGAGGCGATTGCTTTCAGCATCTGGCGGCCGCTGGCCCGGCCTGCCTTCCGCCGCCTGCTGGCCGTCTTCCTGCTCAATGGCATCGCGTCGGCGATCCCGGCGACGCTGGTGCTGTTCTACGTGCAGGACCGCTTGCAGGCGCCGCTGGCGATCCAGCCCGCATTCCTGGCCAGCTACTTCCTCTGCGCCGCGCTCTCCATGCCGCTTTGGCTGCTGGCAGTGCGGCGCATCGGCCTGACCCGAAGCTGGCTGTGCGGGATGGCACTGGCGATCGCCGTCTTTATCTGGGCGGCGGCACTTGGCGCGGGCGAATTGGCTTCCTTCTTCGCGGTCTGCGCCTTGTCTGGTGTCGCGCTTGGGGCCGACCTGGCATTGCCGGGCGCGCTGCTTGCCGGCCTGATCGCCGACGCGGGCGACAGGGGACGCGGCGAAGGGGCTTATTTTGGCTGGTGGAATTTCGCCACAAAACTGAACCTGGCACTGGCTGCGGGACTGGCGTTGCCATTGCTCGAACTGGCCGGCTACAGCCCGGGTGCGCGCAGCGGCCCCGCACTCGACGCTTTGGTCGCGGCCTATTGCGTGCTGCCCTGCGTGCTCAAGCTGGCTGCCGCCGCGACCCTGTACTTCACACTCATCCGTCCCGGGAATTCCAGATGAAACGTCGCTATCTTCTTGCCGCGGCGGGAGCAGCCGCTCTCGCGGGCTGCGCCACGCCCCAAGTGGCGGACTATGCCGGCGAAACGCCGCGGCTGGATCTGCGCGAGTATTTCAACGGCACGATCGATGCGTGGGGCGTTTTCACCGATCGGGCCGGCAAGGTGGTCAAGCGCTTCTCCGTCGTGATGAACTGCAGCTGGCAGGGTGGCGATGGCGTGCTGGACGAAGCATTCAGCTACTCCGACGGCACCCGCCAGCGGCGAATCTGGCGGCTCAAGCAACTGGAAGAGGGCCGCTACAGCGGTCGCGCCGACGATGTGCGCGGCGAAGCCGCAGGCGAGCAGCTTGGCAATGTATTTCACTGGCGCTACGTACTCGCATTGCCAGTCGAGGGCAAGGTGGTCGAGGTGGACATGGACGACTGGATGTACCTGATGTCCGACCGGGTCATGCTGAACAAGGCCTCCATGAGCAAATTCGGCTTGCATCTCGGGGAAGTGACACTGTCCTTCGCCAAGCGATGATCAAGACCGGCATCTCCCCGGCCGATGCCGCCACCAGCGTGCCTGGCCTTGGCGCGCCCGCCTTCTTTGGTCCGCTCAATCCACCCCAGGTGGAATGGACAGGGCGGACCGTCTGGCTGGTGGGTGCCTCCAGCGGAATCGGACGCGCCACCGCATCGGCCTTGCATCGCGCCGGAGCGCGCGTCATCGTGTCCGCGCGCAACAACGAAGCACTGTGCGAATTCGTCGCGCAGCACCCCGGCGCACAGGCGGTTCCAGTGGACGCATCGGACCACCCGGCAGTGCGGCGCGCGGCGCAGGAGATCCTCGCTCGCGGGCCGCTGGATACCGTCCTGTATTGCGCCGGCTACTACCGGGAACAGCGTGCCAGCGAATTCAACCTGGATGAGATGCTCCGGCACCAGCAAGTGAACTATGTCGGCGCGCTGAATGTCCTGGATGCCGTGCTGCCGCACCTGGTCTCGCGGCAGGCCGGGCACATCAGCATCATCAGCAGCGTCGCCGGTTACCGGGGCCTGCCGAAAAGCCTGGCTTACGGGCCGACCAAGGCAGCGCTGATCAACCTGACGGAGACCCTCTACCTGGACCTGCGCGATTACGGAATCGGCGTGAGCCTGATCTGCCCCGGTTTCGTCGCCACTGCCCTGACCGCGCACAACGACTTCGACATGCCGGCTCTGATCACGCCGGAGCAGTCAGCGCAGGCAATCCTGCACGGCTGGGCGCAGGGCCGCTTCGAAATTCACTTTCCGCGCCGCTTCACGCTGGTCATGCGGCTGCTGCGCCTGCTGCCGTTCCGGCTCTATCGCACGCTGGTGCGCCGCTTCACGGGCCTGTGACGGGCGGGGCTCAGGCGGGCTTGCTGTCGATGAAGCTCTGGCGCTGCATCAGCTTTTCCTGCAACTTCGCCAGGTTCGGGTAGCCGGAGCGCCAGTCGATTTCGGCAAAACGGAAATCGAGGTAGCCAAGAGCACAGCCGACAGCAATGTCGGCCAGGCTGAGGTAGATGCCGGCGCAGAAAGGTTTCTCGCCCAGACCCTGGCTCATGGCCTTCAAGCTGGCGTGCACCTTGGACAGCTGGCGGTCGATCCAGGGCTGGCTGCGTTGCGCCTTCTGCCGCCCGGCCCAGTTGTTTTCCAGCCGCGCCAGCAGCAAGGCGTCGAGCACGCCATCAGCCAGCGCCTCCCAGGTTTTGACCTCCGCCCGCTCGCGACCCATTGCCGGAATCAGTTTGCCCACCGGCGACAGGGTGTCGAGGTATTCAACGATCACGCGCGAATCGAACAACGCCTCGCCCCCCTCCATCACCAGACACGGCACCTTGCCAAGCGGGTTGGAATGGCCGATGGTGCTGTCGGCCGACCAGACATCCTCCTGCACGGACTGGTAGTCCAGCTTTTTCTCGGCCATGACGATACGCACCTTGCGCACGTAAGGGCTGCTGTCGGATCCAATCAGTTTCATGAAGGCTCTCTGGGTCTGTTCGGGTGATTCGGGAAGTTTTCATTTTAAGGGGATGCTTCATTCCCCTTGTGGTTGCCTCGCGACACAGTGGCGTGCGACCTACAATGGCGGATGACGCTTTCGACGATTTCGGCCCTGTCGCCGCTGGATGGCCGCTATGCGAGCCGGCTGGCGCT
>JANXVP010000145.1 GCA_025351615.1 Ramlibacter sp.
AAGTGAATGACATCGAGGTTGATGACGGGGTCGCTGCCGTCGATCGCCCGCTTCACCGCCAGGTCCGCGGCTTCCTGCGGGCTGGCGATCATCCAGGCCGCACTCTCGCGGTAGGCGCTGAGGAAGCGCCTGAGCACGTCCTTCTTTTGCTGGTAGACCTGCTCGCGAACCACGAACAGGTCGCTCGACACGTTGAGGTAATTCTTGACCTCCAGCACGTTGAAGTCGCCAAGCCCCTTGCGGCGTGCGACCAGCAGGCCGGTGTCGGTCGCGGCGGTGGCATCGACCTGGCCCTGCAGCAGCGGAGCGAAGTTGAGCAGGCCGGTCACCACCACCGTGACGTCGGATTCGGCCAGGCCCGCCTGGTGCAGCAGCACCAGTAAATTCTGCCGGGTGCCACTCGACAAACTGTAGACGCCGATCCGTTTGCCCTTGAGGTCCGCCGGCTTGCCGATGTTGGCTGACTTGAGCGAGACCACGTTGAAGACGTTTTGCGGATAGATGTCGTAGATCGCACGCAGCTTCTCGCCCTTGTCCAGGGCGGAGAAGAACGACCCGGGATCGGTGAACGCGACATCGGCCTGCCCGGTCAGGATGTTGCGGATGGCGTCGCCGCCGCCGGCGCCGGACACATACACCAGGTCGACGCCATGGGCCTTGAAGAAGCCCTTGTCCTCCTCCACCAGCAGCGGTGTCACTTCGGTGATCGGTTTGCTCCAGCCGGCTACCGTCACCTTTTCGGGCGCGGTCGCCGCCCGGACCGTGCCGGACAGAACTGGCAGCACGGCAGACGCAAGCAGCAAGCGACGGCGGGAGATGGCGTTATTCATGGTGTCTCCTTCAATGGATGTCGGTATAGGGCAGCAGCAGCCGCTTCTCGATGGCAACCGTGATCTGATAGAGCAGCATGCCAAGCACGGCGATGATCACCAGCACCGCGAACATCAGCGGCGTGTCCATCATTCCCTGCGAGGCGATGATCAGCGCGCCGAGGCCCTTGCCGGCGCCGATGAATTCGCCGACGACCGCGCCCACCAGCGCCAGCACCACGGCGACGCGCAGGCCCGCCAGGATTCCGGGCAGGCCGCAGGGCAGTTTCAGGCGCAGCAGGGTCTGGCAACGGGTCGCGCCCAGCATCCGGAACAGTTCGAGCCGCTGCGGATCGATCTGCTGCAGGCTGGTGACCGTCGTTTCCATGAGCGGAAAAAAGCAGATCAACGCGGTGATCACCACGGTCGACGTCATGCCGAAGCCGAACCAGACGATGAACAGCGGCATCAGCGCGAGCTTGGGGATCACCTGGCTCACGATCACGTAGGGCTTGAGTAGCCGGCCGAGCTGCGCTGACTCCGCCATCGCCACACCGCTGGCAAAACCGATGACGCATCCGAGCAAAAGGCCCGACACCAGTTCGATGCAGGTTCCGAGAATGTGCGGCCAGAAGTAGCCGGTCGCAAAGCCGGCCCACAGCGAGCGCAACACTGCGGATGGCGGGGGCAGGACCAGGGCCGAAACGCCGGAGCCGCGCGCGCCCAGTTCCCAGGCGGCCAGCAGGACGGCCAGCAGCGCCCAGGAGCCGGCGCTGGTGCGGGTGCGCGAGACAATCGGCTTCATGCGGTCGCCAGGTCCATGGCTTCGCGCACCTGCGCGCAGTGGCGGTTGAAGGGCTCGCCGTACCGCATCGCCGGCGTGCGCGGCTTCGCGACTTCAACCCGGATGTCGTGCACGATGCGGCCGCTGTCCATCACGGCGACCCGATCGCCGAGGTACACCGCTTCGGCGATGTCGTGCGTCACGAACAGGACCGTGGTCCGGCGCAACGCGCACATCTGCAGCAGGTCGTCCTGCAACTCGCTTCGGGTGATCGCGTCGAGGGCCGCAAACGGTTCGTCCAGCAACAGCAACGCCGGCTCGAGGATCAGCGCACGCGCCAGTGCGACCCGGCTCTGCTGGCCACCGGACAACTGCCGCGGGTACTGCTGCGCGTAGGCCGAAAGGCCGAGCAGGCCCAGGAGCTGCTGCGCCCTGGCCACTTCCACTGCGGTCGGCGGGTGTTTCAGAACGACCGGCAACAACACG
>JANXVP010000193.1 GCA_025351615.1 Ramlibacter sp.
CCAAGCTGAAGAAAACCGAGAAGCACGACATCGACGTGGTGATCGACCGGCTCAAGGTGCGACCCGACATGCAACAGCGCCTGGCCGAAAGCTTCGAGGCGGCGCTGCGGCTGGCCGACGGCCGGGCCATCGCGCTCGAAATGGACTCCCGCCCCGGGCCGGCCGCGGACCCCGAAAGCGGCGAGGCCCACTGGTTCAATGCCAAGTTCGCCTGCCCGATCTGCAACTACTCGATCAGCGAGCTCGAGCCGCGCCTGTTCTCGTTCAACTCGCCAGTGGGCGCCTGCCCGACCTGCGACGGCCTGGGCCACATGGAGTTCTTCGACCCGGCGCGGGTGGTCGGCTTCCCGACGCTGAGCCTGGCCAGCGGCGCGATTAAGGGCTGGGACCGGCGCAACGCCTATTACTTCAGCCTGATCGAAAGCCTAGCGAAGCACTACAAGTTCGACGTCGACACCCCGTTCGAAGCGCTGCCGGCGCCTGTGCAGCAGGCGATCCTGCGCGGGTCCGGCCAGGAGGAGATCCGTTTCAGCTACACGATGGAGTCCAGTTCCGCGGCCGGACGCAAGGTCACCAAAAAGCACACGTTCGAAGGGATCCTGCCGAACATGGAACGGCGCTTCCGCGAGACCGACTCGGTCGCCGTACGCGAGGAGCTTTCGCGCTTCCGGAGCATGCAGAACTGTCCGGAATGTGGGGGCACGCGGCTGCGCAGCGAGGCGAGGAACGTCAAGCTGGGCGAAGGCGCGCAGGCGCGCGCCATTTTCGAAGTCAGCCATCTGACGCTGCGCGAGTGTTTCGACTATTTCAGCAAGCTCAAGCTGCACGGCTCCAAGGCCGAGATTGCCGACAAGGTGGTGCGCGAGATCGGCCTGCGGCTGAAATTCCTCAACGACGTCGGCCTCAACTACCTCAGCCTGGACCGCAGCGCCGAAACCTTGTCCGGTGGCGAGTCGCAGCGCATCCGGCTGGCGTCGCAGATCGGCTCCGGCCTCACCGGCGTGATGTACGTGCTCGACGAGCCCAGCATCGGCCTGCACCAGCGCGACAACGACCGCCTGATTGGCACGCTCAAGCACCTGCGCGACATCGGCAACAGCGTGATCGTCGTCGAGCATGACGAGGACATGATCCACGCGGCCGACCATGTGATCGACATGGGGCTGGGCGCCGGGATTCACGGCGGCCGCGTCATCGCGCAGGGCACTTACGACGAGGTCAGGGCCAACCCCGAGTCGCTGACCGGCCGCTACCTGGCCGGCACACTGAAGATTCCCGTGCCGACAAAGCGGCATCTGCTCGGCGAGATGCCGGACCCGCAGGTCCTCACGATCAGCGGCGCGCGTGGCAACAACCTGAAGGACGTCACCGTCGACTTCCCGGTAGGGCTGCTGACCTGCGTCACCGGCGTGTCCGGTTCCGGCAAATCCACGCTGGTCAACGACACGCTGTACACCGCCGTTGCGCGCGAGTTGTACCGGGCCCACGACGAGCCGGCGCCGCACGAATCGATCGAAGGCATCGAGCACTTCGACAAGGTGATCAACGTCGACCAGTCGCCGATCGGCCGCACGCCGCGCAGCAATCCCGCAACCTACACCGGCCTGTTCACGCCGATCCGCGAGCTGATGGCCGAAGTGCCGATGGCCAAGGAGCGCGGCTACGGCCCGGGCCGCTTCAGCTTCAATGTGGCAGGTGGCCGCTGCGAAGCCTGCCAGGGCGACGGCGTGGTGAAGGTGGAGATGCACTTCCTGCCGGATGTGTACGTGCCTTGCGACGTCTGCAAGGGCCAGCGCTACAACCGCGAGACGCTGGAAGTGCAGTGGAAGGGGCGCAACATCGCGCAGCTGCTGGACATGACGGTGGAGGATGCCTTCAACTTCCTCAAGGCGGTGCCTGCCATCTCGCGCAAGCTGCAGACCCTGCTGGACGTGGGCCTGTCCTATATCAAGCTGGGCCAGGCCGCAACCACGCTGTCGGGCGGCGAGGCGCAGCGCGTGAAGCTGGCGCTGGAACTCTCCAAGCGGGACACCGGCCGCACCCTCTACATCCTGGACGAACCCACCACCGGCCTGCACTTCGCCGACATCGCCCTGCTGCTGAAAGTGCTGCACCAGCTGCGCGACGCCGGCAACACGATCGTGGTGATCGAGCACAACCTCGATGTCATCAAGACCGCCGACTGGCTGATCGACATGGGGCCGGAAGGCGGCGCCGGTGGTGGCGAAGTGGTGGGCATCGGAACGCCGGAGCAGATCGCCGCCAACCCGGACAGCCACACCGGCAAGTATCTGAAAAGGCTGCTGTAGGGCAGTAGAGACCCGGTGGTGCAGGCGCTGCGGCGCGATTAAGATTCCGGGCCGGGCGGCGTTTGCCGGCCGGAAAGCCACTTCCACCGATCCAGGAGACTTCGATGCCAGCCACCCGCCTCGTGCACTGCGGCCTGCTCTTTTGCCTTGCCACCGGCGCAGCGTTTGCCCAGACTGCCGCGCCGCCGGCGCCTGCCGTCGCGCCGACCTGGCAACAGGGCCAGGCTGCCGAGCACGCCAATGCCACCCACCCGTTCGCGCCCCTGCTCACGGGACGCCCGGCCAGTGAACTCCCGCTGGACAAGCTGAAGGTCCCCGCCGGATTCAAGGTGGAGGTCTGGACCGACGGTGTCCCCGAAGCGCGTTCCATGGCGCTGGGCGACAAGGGCACGGTGTTCGTCGGCAACCGGAACCTGAGCAACGTCTATGCCGTGCGCGATGTCAACGGCAAGCGCGAGGTCAAGACCATCCTGAAGGGACTGCAGTCGCCCAACGGCGTCGCCTTCAAGGACGGCGTCCTGTATGTCGCCGAAAAAGAGCGCATCACCGCTTACGACGACATGGAGAATCGCCTCGACAATCCGCCGGCGCCGCGCGTGATCATCGATGGGCTGCCGCAGCAGGCGGGCCACTTCTGGAAAGTTCTCAACGTCGGGCCGGACGGCAAGCTGTACTTCAATATCGGCTCGCCGCAGAACATCACCATGCCCAGCTACCTGCAGGCCGCCATTCTCCGGGTCGATCCGAAGACCGGCAAGCTCGAAGACTACGCCAAGGGAATCCGCAACAGCGTCGGCATGGACTTCGACCCGGTGAGCAAGCAATTGTGGTTCACTTCGAATGCGCGGGACTGGATGGGCAACGAAGGCCCGCAGGACATCCTGAGCAAGGTGTCGTACAAGGGCGAGCACCACGGGTTTCCGTATTGCCACCAAGGCGACACGCTGGACCCGATCTACGGCAAGAACCGCTCCTGCTCCGAGTTCACGCCTCCGGTGCTGAAGCTGGGCGCGCACGTGGCGCCCCTTGGCATGCGCTTTTACACCGGCAACACCTTCCCGGCCGCTTACAAGAACACGATGTTCGTCGCCCAGCACGGCTCCTGGAACCGTGAAGTCAAGCAGGGCTACAACGTGGTCCACGTCACCGTCGACAAGAATAGGCACGCGAAGTCCGAACCGTTCCTCGAAGGCTTCATGACTGACGCCAAGGCCGACCCGCCGATGTGGGGCCGTCCGGTCGACCTGCTGGTCCTGGCCGATGGGTCGATGCTGGTCTCCGACGACTACAACGGCGTGATCTACCGGATCAGCCACGGCAAATGAGCGTGCGTCATCGAGCGGGCATGGCAGCTGCTGCGCTGCTGTGCACCCTGGCCGCAATCGTGCCGGGGGGGGCGGCCGGGGCCGATGCCGAAGCGGGCCGGCAAAAGGCCCAGCTGTGCATGGCCTGCCACGGCGAGAACGGCAATTCCGCGCAAGCGGCGTTTCCATCGCTGGCAGGCATGCCCGGCCAGTTCATCGTGTCAGCACTGTATCAATTCCGGGAGGGCAAACGCGTCAACGCCATCATG
>JANXVP010000242.1 GCA_025351615.1 Ramlibacter sp.
TAGCCGGATTCCTGCGCCTCCTGCTCATCCACGTAGGGCGCCTCGTTTCTTGGGGCACTCGAACCCGGCTCGGCAAGTGGCTGCTCCGGCGCCGCGGGGACCAAGTCGAACACCTCCACGACCTCGACGTTGAAGGCCGCCTGCGAATCGTCGAAGGAATCGTCCTCGTCCTTGTCCGTCCCGACGTCGTCCTGCGCCCTTGCGCCGGCGTCGGCCTGAACATCCTTCCCGGGCTGGACGTATTTGGCGGGTTTCGCGGCTTGGGCCGCCTGGGCGGCCTGGCGCAACCGCTCCTCCGCCAGTTCACCTGCGTCGAGGGTGGCCTGATGCAGCGTGATCAGCTTGTCAAAGAAGTGGGCGGTCAGCTCCGGCGGGTAATGGATGCGCTCCAAGCCCTCGCGCAGAGTGGCCAGCAGGCCGGGAATCATCTGCGCCAGGCGCTTATTGCGTCCGCGGGTGGCGACGCTTTTCTGCACGCTCCAGATCAGCTGCGGCACCACCGCCCGGTAGCCGTAGGGATCATCGGACCCATCGGCGCAACTCAATTGGGCCTGCGCGACCACCTGGGCCCACGACCCCTTGAGGAATTCGGCGGCAAAGCCGGCGACATCGTGTTGTTCGATCGATCTGGCGAATTCGTCGGCGAGGTTCTGGGCCAGCAGATTGCGCTGCTCGGCATGCAGCAACGCCCGCGCGGCTTCCTCGCGCCGGCCGTGCAGGACCTTGTCGTGCTCGGCCCATTGCGCCTGCAGATGGTCGATCAACTCGCCGAACACCTCGGCGTCGACCACCTTGCTGTCCAGCCACGTCACCGCGTCCTCGACCGTCCCCAGGAAGCGCCGCCAGCCGTCGTCCGACGTGCTCGAAAAAGCCAGGCTGCGCTGGGTGATGCGGTCCAGGAATTGCCGCGCCGCATGGGTGCGGTCGCTGAAAAAGCGCGAATCGTGCTGCGCCAGTGTGAACACCGCAGGCTCCATCGCCTTGAGCTGGCTCTGGAACTCCGGCATCAGGCGCCGGTCCTGCGCCAGGTTGTCGAACATCAGCCGCACCACTTCGTGCCCGAGCTGGTGGCCCAGCCGGGGCGACGCCTGCTCATCTTCCATCACGATTGTCCGCTGCTCGGCGCGGCCTTCGGGTACTGCGCTTTCAGGCGCCTCGCCCTTGGGTCGATTCTCCAGCCGCTGCATCAGCGCATCGACCTGCTTCATGTCCTGCAGCATCGCCATTGAGGCCGGCACGGTGTACAGGTGGTCGTTGGCCTTGGGCGGATCGAAGTCGCCGGCCAGCAGGTGGCGCAGCCGGTCCAGCGTCAGCATGGTCTTGGCGACGGTGTCGGTCGCCGTCTTGCCGGTGGCTCCGCCGCCCTTGTAAAGACGCCCGCCCACCGGAACTGCCGGCTCGATCCCGCAGGAGCGCAGCCAGTCGGACAGTTCGCGGTACAGCCGACGCAGATTGACCCCCAGCAGCCCGGCCGAGGGCGCGATCAGCGCGTCGCGGACCTGCGCGTCGGGAACATGCTCCGACAGGCAGGCCTGGAACGCCCGCACGAACACATCCGGGCGCAAGGGATTGAGGCCGGACTGGATGGTGCGCCAGCCCAGCAAGGTGCTGATCAGCGCGTCCAGTGCCGGCAGGACGTCGTCGACGGACAGCGACACCTCCTGCTGGGCGCGCGCCACTTCGATGCTCTGGTCCAGTTCGGCGTCGTCGAACAGTTGCAGGTCCTCGAAATGCAGGACCTCGCCGTGGGCCTGCTCCTTGCCGCCGCCCTCGTACACGATGCGCGTCAGTTCGGTCTTGTAGGTTTCGCTGACCGCCTTGGCGCGCACGGTGAGATCGCGCACCGCCTGCTGGATGCTTTCCTTCTGCAAGGCCGCCACCTTCTTGGCGCCGGTGGGACTGGCCGCCGCACCCAGCCCGGCCAGCACGTCCGCCATCAACACCTCGGCGTGCTGGAGCATGGCTGCGAGGCAGTCGTTGAGGTTGGGCTGCAATGCGTTCGGGTCGTCCGAAACACCGAGTCGTAGTTTCAGCAGGGTGGCCATGAGTCCGGGTTGGGGGGTGCTGACGATTATGGCGTTGCTCTGCCATTCGTCCAAGAAGCGCCGCCGCAGCGGATACGGGCTGTTGTAAACGTAGGTAACTGCAGTCAGTGCGGCGTCAGCCTCGACCCCCTGGGCGACGCGGCGCAGCACGCAACGCCGATGCGTGCGACAATCACCGATGTTGCGGACTCCAGTTGCCCGCAACTTCAGCAATCTGCTGGGGGACGACGGCAGCCACCATGGCTACCTGGCTCCCGCTCCAAACCTCATCTGCCTTTGACTGGCTCGGTGTCCTGCACCGTACAGGCTGATTCCCAAGCGCCACGGATGGCGCATCATTAAATGACTTTTGACGAACTGAACCTGGCACCCGCCATTCTCAAAGCCGTGCGCGAGCAGGGCTACGAAATCCCCACCCCGATCCAGGCCCAGGCGATTCCAGCCGTTCTGGAAGGCCACGACCTGCTTGGCGGCGCGCAGACCGGCACCGGCAAGACTGCCGCGTTCACCCTGCCGATGCTGCACAAGCTCACCATGAGCCGCAGCGCGAAAAACAAATTCGGCGGCACGGGAACCCGTGTCCTGGTGCTGACCCCGACACGCGAACTCGCGGCGCAGGTCGAGGAATCGATCCGCACCTACGGCAAGTACCTGCAGCTCACGTCCACGGTGATCTTCGGCGGCGTGGGCATGAATCCGCAGATCAATAAACTCAAGCACGGCGTCGACATCCTGGTCGCCACGCCGGGACGCCTGCTTGACCTGCAACAGCAGGGTTTCCTGGACCTGTCCACCGTGCAGATGCTGATCCTCGACGAAGCCGATCGGATGCTCGACATGGGCTTTCTTCCCGACGTCCGCAAGATCATCGCGCTGGTCCCGAAGGAAAAGCAGAGCCTGCTGTTTTCCGCCACCTTCAGCGACGAAATCCGCGACCTCGCCGACACGCTGCTGCGCAACCCGCAGAGCATCCAGGTCACCCCGCGCAACACCACGGTGCAGCGCATCACGCAGCAGATCCTGCCGGTGGGCCGCGGCAAAAAGAAGCAGCTGCTGGCGCACATCATCCAGGAACACAACTGGAGCCAGGTGCTGGTGTTCACCCGCACCAAGTTCGGCGCCAACAACGTCGCCGAATTCCTGACCAAGAACGGCATCCATGCGATGGCGCTGCACGGCAACAAGAGCCAGGGTGCACGCACCCAGGCGCTGGCCGGCTTCAAGAGCGGCGACATCCGGGCGCTGGTGGCGACCGACATCGCCGCCCGCGGCATCGACATCGACGACCTGCCCCATGTTGTCAATTACGAGATCCCGAACGTCAGCGAGGACTATGTCCACCGCATCGGCCGCACGGGCCGTGCCGGCAACAGCGGCGAAGCCGTCAGCCTGGTGTGCCTGGACGAAGAGGGCTTCATGAAGGACATCGAGCGCTTCACCAAGCAGAACATCGAAGTCAGGGTGATCGAAGGGTTCGGACCCGAACCCGGCGAGCAGGCCGAGCCGATCGCCATGGGCCGCCAGACCATCTGGGGCGGGCTGGGCAAGGCGCCCAGCCGTGACGTGATGGCGGCCGCGGCCAAGGCGGCGCGCACCGAAATGCTGCAGCGGGTGCGTGAAAACAAGGCCGACAACGGCAAGTCCGGCAATGGCGGCCGCGGCGGGGAACGCTCCGCGCGTGGAGCGCCACCGCAAGGCCAGCGCAGCGGCAATGGCAACGGCAATGGCGGCAGGAACACCGGCGGCAATGGCGGCCGCAGCGGCAACGGCAACGGCAGCGGCGCGCGCCAAGGCGCCCGGCCGCCGGCCCAGAGCCGCCCACCCCAGGTGCAGGCCGTCCACCAGGACAGCGACATGCAGCCGCGCGACGGTGCGCACAACAGCGCCAGCCCCTTCGTGCAGCGTGACGCGACACCGAGAAACACCGACGGCCAGCCCGATCCCCTGCGCACCAGCGTCGACAGCATGGGTGGCCGCGGCCGCCGCAGTGGTGGTGGTGGCGGCGGCGGTGGCCGGTCGAACCGCACGGGTGGCGGCGGCTTCGGCCCGCGCGGACCGGGTTCCACCAGGACGTTTGGCCGCTAAGACCGGTTACAACGGCCGGCGAGCCTGCTCGCCGGCTTCGGGCTTTCCTTCTTCCCGCAGTTTGCGCACGACCTTGCGCATTCCGAGCGACAACATGCTCCATTGCAGCGCCCGTGCCAGCGGCGCGTGTTTGCTGCGGAACAAGCTGGAATTCACGTAGTCCCGCGGGTCGTGGTACACGCCGAGCGCGCGGACCACCATCGGGTCGCTCTCGGTCGGATAGCCACCGAGAAATGCATCGTCCGTACCGTTCCAGATCGACTGGCCGTTGCGATGGATGCCATAGCCCCATTCCCAGTCCTGGTCCTTCAGCCGCTGGCGCGCCGCCGCCACATAAGCCACATCGAAGATGTAGGTGTCGGTCCGGACCCAGCGGCCGTGCAGCCAGATTTCGGCGACGGGCCGACCTGCGGTCACCACGCCCTTGGTCAGCCCGCGCAGGATTTCGCCCTTCAGTTCCAC
>JANXVP010000356.1 GCA_025351615.1 Ramlibacter sp.
GCCGGGTCAATCCCCGCCGCCTGCAGCAGGCGCGAGCTCTCCACGCGCTGCGACGCAAACATCCGCAACACGCCCTTGATCCAGGCGGCCGAACTGGAAGTCGTTGCGGTGCTCACGCCTTCCATTCAAATCGAATCGCCGCCCGGGCGCAAGCACCGACGCACCACCAGGAGGACATCTCTGGTTGCGCGGTCGGTCGCGCAAGCCGCACACTCGCCTTGCCGTCCCGCGCACAATCCTTCCATCCGATCCCTCCAAAAACACCTCCAAGGAGCACCCCCATGCTGGGTTTGATGCAAAGCCAACCGCTGTTGATCTCCGGACTGATCGACCATGCCGAGCGCCACCACGGTGACGCCGAGGTCGTCTCGCGCCGGGTCGAAGGCGACATCCACCGCTCCACCTGGGCCGGCGTCGCGCGCCGCTCCCGCCAGGTCGCCCACGCGCTGGACGGCCTGAACCTGCTGTTTTCCGACCGGGTCGCAACCCTGGCGTGGAACGGCTACCGCCATCTGGAACTCTATTTCGGCGTCAGCGGCTCGGGACGCGTGTTGCACACGATCAACCCGCGACTGCATGCCGACCAGATTGCCTGGATCGCCAACCATGCGGAAGATCAGGTGCTTTGCTTTGACATGACCTTCCTGCCGCTGGTGCAGGCCGTGCATGGCCGCTGCCCGATGATCAGGCAGTACGTCGCGCTGTGCGATCCAGACAAGCTGCCGGGAGACAGCGGCATCCCCAACCTGATCAGCTACGAAGCCTGGATCGGCCACCAGCCCACGACGTACGAGTGGCCCAGCTTCGACGAAAATTCCGCGTCGAGCATGTGCTACACCAGCGGAACGACGGGCAATCCGAAGGCGGCGCTGTACAGCCACCGTTCGACCACGCTGCACGCCTACGCCGCCGCGTTGCCCGATGTCATGTGCCTGTCGGCGCGCGACTCCGTCTTGCCGGTGGTGCCGATGTTCCACGTCAACGCCTGGGGCATCCCGTATTCAGCGGCGCTGACCGGTTGCAAGCTGGTATTCCCGGGGCCGGCCATGGACGGGAAGTCGATCTATGAGCTGATCGAGGCGGAGCAGGTCAGCTACGCCGCCGGGGTGCCAACGGTCTGGCAGATGCTGCTGGGACACATGAAGCCCAACCACCTGCGCTTCTCGACGCTCAGGCGTACGGTAATCGGCGGCTCGGCTTGCCCGCCGGCCATGATCGCTGCGTTCAACGACGATTACGGCGTGGAAGTGCTGCACGCCTGGGGCATGACCGAGATGTCGCCGCTGGGCACGCTCTGCACGCTCAAGAACCGGCATCTGGCGCTGCCCGAAGACGAGAAGATGAAGATCCGGCTCAAGCAGGGCCGGGCCATCTATGGCGTGGACATGAAGATCGTCGGCGAGGATGGCCAGGAATTGCCCTGGGATGGCAAGAGCTACGGTGACCTGTCGGTCAAGGGGCCGTGGATCATTCGCGAGTACTTTAAGGGCGAGGGCGGCAATCCGCTGGTGGACGGCTGGTTCCCTACCGGCGACGTGGCTACCATCGATGCCGACGGCTACATGCAGATCACCGACCGCAGCAAGGACGTGATCAAGTCAGGGGGCGAGTGGATCAGCTCGATCGACATCGAAAACATCGCCGTTTCGCACCCGGCGGTGGCGATGGCGGCGTGCGTCGGCATGCGGCATCCGAAGTGGGATGAGCGGCCGGTGGTCGTGGTCGTGAAGAAGCCCGGCGCACAGCTGTCGCGCGAGGAGCTGCTGCAGTTCTACCAGGGCAAGACGGCCAAATGGCAGATCCCCGACGACGTGGTCTTTGTCGAGGCGATTCCAATGGGCGCTACCGGCAAGATGCTCAAGACCCGGCTGCGCGAGCAATTGAAGGAGTACAAGCTGCCCGAATGATGCCGCAGGCATGTCGCATGTGCGATAGGAAGCGGCGCCTTTAGGTGCAATCCCTGAGCGTTGCAGTGCACAAAAACTTGTACCCTGCCCGCTATCGGTCAACAAGGAGACATCGATGAAATTTGCGCTCAAAGTGGTCGCCGCATCCGCCCTGATGGCGGCCAGCAGCCTGGCTCTGGCCCAGAAGGGCGAGACCGTCCGGATCGCCTTCATGGACCCGCTGTCCGGTCCGTTCGCCAACGTCGGCCAGAACCAGCTCAAGAGCTGGCAGTTTGCCGCCGAGCACTTCTCCGGCGCCAAAAACCCGGCCGGCGTCAAGTTCGAAGTGGTCGGCTTCGACAACAAGGGCTCGCCGCAAGAGAGCCTGAACACCCTCAAGGCCGCCATCGACCAGGGCTTCCGCTATATCACCCAGGGCAATGGCTCGGGCGCCGGGCTGGCGCTGGAAGACGCGGTCGCAAAGCACAACGAGCGCAACCCAGGCAAGGAAGTGATCTACCTGAACTACGCCGCGGTCGATCCGTCGATGACCAACGAGAAATGCGACTACTGGCATTTCCGCCTGGACGCGGACACCACCATGAAGATGGAAGCGCTGACCTCCTTCATGAAGGAACAGCCCAAGGTCAAGAACGTCTACATCATCGGCCAGAACTATTCGCACGGCCAGCAGGTCGCCAAGTTCTTCAAGGAAGGCATCGCGCGCAAGCGGCCTGACGTGAAAATCGTCGGCGAAGACCTGCACCCGATCGGGCAGGTGAAAGATTTCTCTCCTTACGTCGCCAAAATCAAGCAGTCGGGCGCCGACACCATCGTCACGGGCAACTGGGGACAGGACCTGACGCTGCTGGTCAAGGCGTTGAACGACGCGGGCCTGAAGATTCCGATGTACACGTACTACGCAGGCGTCACCGGAACCCCCACCGCGCTGGGTGCGGGCGGCGACAGCGAGGTCTATGTTGTCGGGTATGGTCACGCGAACCACACCGGCGAACTGGGCCAGATGGCTGCCGAGTTCAAGAAGAAGTTCAACGACGACTACTACACCTACGCCACGTCGAACGGGATCCAGCTGCTGGGCGCGGCCATGGCCAAGGCCAAGTCGAGCAATCCGGTGCAAGTCGCCAAGGCCATGGAGGGACTGTCGATCAAGAGCTTCGCGGGTGACATCACCATGCGCGCCTCGGACCACCAGCTGCAGCAGTCGATGTTCGTGACCAAGTGGCAAAAGGTCGACAAAAAGTACCCGTACAGCGTGGAAAACACCGGCTATACGTTTGTGCCGATCAAGCAGATGGATCCTTACGTGTCGAGCACGCCGACCAGCTGCCAGATGAAACGACCGTCCCACGGCTGATTGCCGTCCAGGCCAGGCCGGGATCGCCCCAAGCTATCCCGGCTTTTTTATGCGCGAATGAGATACAGGGACCAGCCCAGGCATGGAGTTTTTCACGATATCGCTGCTGAACGGCATCAGTTACGGGCTGCTGCTGTTCATGCTCAGCTCGGGTCTCACCCTCATCTTCAGCATGATGGGCGTGCTCAACTTTGCCCACGCCAGCTTCTATATGCTGGGCGCCTACTTCGCCTACAGCACGACGGTTTACCTGGGCTTCTGGCCGGCGCTGTTCGTGGCGCCCTTGCTGGTTGCGCTACTGGGCGCAGGATTCGAAAAATACTGCCTGCGGCGGGTCCACAAGTTCGGCCATGTGCCCGAACTGCTGATCACCTTCGGTCTGTCCTTCATCATCCTGGAGATGGCGCAGCTGGTCTGGGGCACCAGTTCTGTCGATTACCGGGTTCCGGCGGAGTTGAGCGGCCCGCTGTTCACGCTGTACGGAACCCAGTTTCCGATGTATCGGGGTTTCATGATGCTGGTTGCGGTGCTGATGCTGATCGCGATCTGGCTGTTGCTGACCCGCACCCGCATCGGATTGGTGATCCAGGCTGCGCTGTCGCATCCTGAAACCGTGGAGGCCCTGGGCCATAACGTTCCGCGCGTGTTCATGCTGGTGTTCGGCGGGGGGGCGGCGCTGGCCGGGCTGGCCGGGGTGATCGGCGGCAACGCTTTCGTCACCGAACCCGGGATGGCGGCGACGGTGGGCTCGGTGATCTTCGTGGTGGTGGTGGTCGGCGGCATGGGGTCGCTCACCGGGGCATTCGTCGCCTCGCTGCTGATCGGCGTGATCCAGACCTTTGCGGTGGGCATCGACTACTCGCTGCTGGGCGCGGCCGGCACCGTCGGTGTGACCATCACGCCGCAGACCTTCGGCTTTGCGCTGTGGAAGCTCAAGATCAGCCAGATCGCGCCGATCCTGCCCTACCTGTTCCTGGTGCTGGTGCTGATCTTCCGGCCCAAGGGCCTGCTCGGTACGCGGGAAGGGTAAGCCATGAAGAGCGCCACCCCCCCAACCGCCTATTACCAGTTCAAGCCGTACAACGTCGGCCGCTGGATCATCTGGAGCGCCTTCGCGCTGCTGCTGCTCATCGTCCCGCTGGTGTTCACAAGCTCGCTCAGCCAGACCATGCTCAGCCAGATGGGCATCGCCATCATCGTCTGCCTGTCGTACAACATGCTGCTGGGGCAGGGCGGGATGCTCAGCTTCGGCCACGCCGTGTACTCCGGCATGGGGTCGTTCCTGGCCATCCATACCCTCAACCAGGTGACCAGGGGGCTGCCGCTGCCGGTCAGCCTGATCCCGGTCGTCGGCGGCCTGTCCGCCATGCTGGACGCAGTGGTCCTGGGCTGGGTTACGACCAAAAAGGCGGCCACGCCCTTCGCCATGATCACGCTGGGCA